>JBFLYF010000239.1:0-4976 GCA_040756795.1 Pseudomonadota bacterium | reverse complement strand
CAAGCAGGTCGCCGGGCTTGAGGTTGCAGCCGTTCGATGTCTGGTGCGTCACGATCTGCGCAGGGGTCCAGAACATATGCCTCAAATTGCTGCGGCTGATGCAGCGCGCCTTTGCTTTTTTGCTCGTTTTTAAAAGAACTTCCAGGCCAATGTCGAAGTTCCCCTGCGCACGGTCGCGCTCGTCGCTCAGGTAGGGTAGCGGCGCGGGCTGATCCCCCGAGCGCGCGAAGGCAGCGCAGCGGAACGGTTCGAGCGCCTCCAGCGTCACGATCCAGGGCGAGATCGTGGTGGCGAAGCTCTTGGCGAGGAACGGCCCGAGCGGCTGATACTCCCAGGCCTGCAGGTCGCGCGCCGACCAGTCGTTCAGCAGCACCACGCCGAAGACGTGGTCGGGCGCGCGCGCGATCGGGATCGGACGCCCGAGGCGGTTGCCCGGTCCGATGACGAGCGCCGCCTCGAGCTCGAAATCCAGGCGCCGGCTCGGACCGAACACCGGCGCCGGGAACTCGGGGCCCTTCCTCTGGCCGCTGGGCCGCACCACCGGCGTGCCGCTCGGCACGATCGAGGAGGCGCGGCCGTGGTAGCCGACCGGCACCCAGTGGTAATTCGGTAACAACGGGTGGTCGGGCCGGAACATGCGCCCGGTGTTGGCGGCGTGGTAAATCCCGGTGAAGAAGTCGCTGTAGTCGCCGATCGCGACCGGGAGAAAGAGCTCGGCCTTCGATTGCGGGACGAGGTGTTTTTCGATTCTGCTTTTCTGCCTTGCATCCGACAAGACCCTCGAAAGCACGCCCCTCAACTCACGCCAGGTCCTTTTTCCGGCGGCGGCGAGCGCATTCAGGTTCGGGCCGGTCTTCAGGCCGAGCGCCCGGAGATCGAGGATCTGGTCGCCGATCGCGACGCCGCCTCTCGGGGTTTCATTTGTTCCTTTTCTCCTGAAAACCCCGAAAGGAAGATTCTGGATCGGAAAATCGCCCGCCGGATCGTTCGCCGATTCGACCCAGCTTTTCAGCTTCGGGTCGTGCGTCCGGTTCATTTGAAGCGCTTCTTGAAGCCGTCCCAGGTCTTCGTCTCGTAGTCCCGCTGCAGCTCGCGCGCGCCGAGCGCGAACTTCGTCGGCCGGAAGACGAAGCGGCTCTCCCACATGAAGGCGAGCGTGTTCTCCAGCCGGTGGGGCTCGAGCTCCGCGTTGCCCGCCTTCTCGTAGGTCGCCAGGTCCGGGCCGTGGCCCTGCAGGCAGTTGTGGATCGAGACCCCGCCGGGGAGGAAGCCTTCGGCCTTGGATTCATAGACGCCGTGCACCAGGCCCATCAGCTCGCTCATCACGTTGCGGTGGAACCACGGCGGGCGGAAGGTGTGCTCGGCGACCTGCCAGCGCGGCGGGAAGATGACGAAGTCGCAGTTGGCGACGCCGCGCATTCCTCCTTCGGTGCCCGAGGGCGAGGTCAGCACGGTGAAGATCGACGGGTCGGAATGGTCGAACGTGACCGTGTTGACCGCCATGAAAAGGTCGAGCGCATACTTGTACGGCGCGTAGTTGCCGTGCCAGGCGACGACGTCGAGCGGCGAATGGCGGTATTCGGCCGCCCAGAGATTGCCCTGGAACTTCTGCACCACCTCGCAGCGGCCGCCGCGCTCCTCGAACGCCGCGACCGGCGCGAGAAAGTCGCGCCGCTGCGCGAGGCCCTGCGAGCCGATCGGCCCAAGCTCGGGCAGGCGGAACGGCGCGCCGTAGTTCTCGCAGACGTAGCCGCGCGCCTGGCCTTCGAGCGCGACTTTGAATTTCATTCCACGAGGAATCACCGCGATCTCGCGCGGTTCGACTTCGATTTTTCCAAGTTCGGTCCACACCAGAACCTTGCCCAGTTGCGGCACCAGCATCAGCTCGCCGTCGGCGCAGGCGAAATAGCGGTCGGTCATCGAGCGGTTGGCGCGGTAGACGTGCACGGCGAGGCCGGCGAGGGCCGCAGGCTCGCCGGAGCCGGCGAAGGTGGCGAGGCCGTCGATGAAGTCGGTGGCTTTCGACGGCACCGGCAGCGGGTCCCAGCGCAGGCGCGCGGGCGGCGTCTCGACCTCGCCGAACGGGCCCGAGCGCAGCAGGCCGTTCGCCTTGCGGCGATACGGCGGGTGCATCGCCGAGGGCCGCAGCTTGTAGAGCCAGCTCGAAAGGTTGTCCGCGCGCGGCGCGGTGAACGCCGTTCCGGAGAGCACTTCCGGATACAGGCCGCGCGGCGGGCGCTGCGGCGAATTCTGACCGCGCGGCAGGGCGCCGCGCACGGCCTCGGTGGCGAAGGTGTTGCCGAACCCGGACTGGTATCTGAGCCTCACTTCAGGACCCCGCGGCGCATCTGGTCGAGCTCGATCGACTCGAACAGCGCCTTGAAGTTGCCCTCGCCGAAGCCCTCGTCGCCCTTTCTCTGGATGAACTCGAAGAAGATCGGCCCGAGCTGGTTCTCGGTGAAGATCTGCAGCAGCAGCGCGCCGGCCTTGCCGTCGACGAGGATTCTTCTCTTCCGCAGTTCCGCAACGTTTTCTCCATGGCCCGGAATGCGCTTGTCCACCAGCTCGTAGTAGGCATCCACGGTGTCCAGAAGCTTCACGCCCCTGGCGCGCATCGCGTCCACGGTGCGCAGCAGGTCGCTCGAGCTCAGCGCCACGTGCTGGATGCCTTCGCCGTGATAGCGTTCGAGGTACTCCTGGATCTGGCCGGCCTTGTCGCCGCCTTCCTCGTTGATCGGGATGCGGATCCTGCCGCAGGGGCTGGTCATGGCCTTCGACTTCACGCCGGTCACCCGCCCCTCGATGTCGAAAGAGCGGATCTCGCGGAAGTTGAACAGGCGCTCGTAGAAGTCAGCCCACTCCTGCATGCGGCCCTTGTGCACGTTGTGCGTGAGGTGGTCGATCGCGACCAGCCCGTGGCCCGCGGGATCGAGCTCGGCCCCCGGCAGCGGCTCGAAATCGACGTCGTAGAAGCCGATGTTGCCGATCTCGCCCGCCCTTGCGCCGCCCTTGCCGCGCCAGCGGTCGATGAAGTAGATGATCGAATCGCCGATGCCCTTGATCGCGGGAATGTTGAGCTCGCCCGGGCCGGCGCGCCCGGCGTAGCCCCAGGCGCCGAGCGAGGTCGCACGCTCGTAGGCGTGCTTGGCGTCGCCGACGCGCAAGGCGATCGCGCAGATGCTCGGGCCGTGCAGGCGCGCGAAGCGCTGCGCGAACGAGTCCGGCTCGGCGTTGACGATGAAATTGATCTCGCCCTGCCGGTACAGGATCACGTTCTTGTGGCGGTGGCGCGCGATCGCCTTGAAGCCCAGGCGCTCGAACAGCTCGCCCATGGCGCGCGGGTCGGGCGCGGCGTACTCGATGAACTCGAACCCGGCCGTGCCCATCGGGTTGTCCCACGGAGTGAACGTGCTCATGGCTGGGGGTCGGTCAGTTCTGATTTAATTGTAACCGTGGGCGCGGGCGAAATTCTCGTCGCGGGCGGCGGCATCGGCGGGCTCTCGGTCGCGCTCGCGCTCGCCCTCAAGGGCCGGCGCGTGCGCGTGCTGGAGAAGGCGGCCGAGTTCGGCGAGATCGGCTACGGCATCCAGATGGGGCCGAACGTCGCGCGCATGCTGGATCGCCTGGGCGTGCTGCGGGCGCTCGAGCCGACCTCGGTGTTCCCGCAGGCGCTCATCTTCGCCGATGCGCTCACCAACGAGGAGCTGACGCGGATCTCGCTCGGCGACGCGTTCCTGCGCCGCTTCGGCTACCGCTACTTCGTGATCCACCGGCGAGATCTCCACGGCGGATTGCTGGAAGCTTGCCGGAGGCGCGATGAGATCGCGTTGCTGCCTTCACACGGATTGGTTTCCTTCAGGGAAGAACAAGACACCATCCTCGTGAAATGCGAAAACGACGTCGAGCTGGAAGGCGCGGCGCTCATCGGCGCCGAGGGGCTGTGGTCGCCCACGCGCCAGGCGGTGGTCGGCGACGGCGCGCCGCGCATGGCGGGGCACTACGTCTACCGCGGCGTGGTGCCGTTCGAGCAGATCCGCGACCGCAGCCGCGCCGACACGATGACGATCTGGGGCGGCCCCGACCTGCACCTGGTGCAGTACCGCCTGCGCGGCGGCGCGGTGATGAACAACGTCGCCACGATCGCGAGCCGCCGCTTCCGGCGCGGCGAGAAGGATCCGGGCACCTTCGAGGAGCTGGAGGAGCTCTTCGCGCGCACGCATCCAGGGGTGCGCGACATGCTGCGCTACGTGTCGCGCGAACGGAACTGGGTGCTGCACGACCGCGACCCGGTGACCAACTGGACGCGGGGGCGCGTGACGCTGCTGGGCGATGCCGCGCACCCGACGCTGCAGTACCTCGCGCAGGGCGCGCAGATGGCGATCGAGGACGCGGTGGTGCTCGCCGAGAAGGTCGCCGCGGCGGGCGAGGACTACAACCGCGCCTTCCTCGCCTACCAGCGCGAGCGCATGAACCGCAGCGCGCGCGTGGTGCTTTCCTCGCGCTTCTTCGGCGAGTGGTTCCACGTCGACGGCGGCGCGCGCGAGCTGCGGAACGAGCTGGCGCGCGGCCGCGACCCCGAGAACCCCTGGGAGGCCGACTGGCTCTACCGGGGTATCGAGGTAAACAATCAACTATAAACTTGCCCCAATGAGCGGGACCCGCAATCCGAACGAGGCGCTGCTCGACAACGTCAACGTGGAGACGATGTCCGAGCTGCCGTCGCCCGAGGAGGTGCGCGAGCGCCTGCCGCTCACCGACGCCGCCGCTGCGTGCGTGCTGGCCGGCCGGCAGGCGATCCGCCGGATCCTCGATCGCGAGGACTCGCGCCTGTTCGTCGTGGTTGGGCCCTGCTCGATCCATGATCCGGCTGCGGCGCTCGACTACGCGCGGCGCCTGCGCCAGCTCGCGCAAGAGGTGCGCGAAACGCTCGTCCTCGTCATGCGCGTGTACTTCGAGAAGCCGCGCACCGCGACCGG
>JBFLYF010000238.1:0-5018 GCA_040756795.1 Pseudomonadota bacterium | reverse complement strand
CTGCCGTGCCTTGGCGTCTCCCTCTTCGGTCGCGATGCCGCGCAGCTTGGCGATCTTTCTCCTGGCGAGCGCGGCGTAGATGCCGCTCGGGAACTGCTGCACGTAGAGCTCGAAATCGGCCGGATCGCTGCCGTCCTTGATCGAGCGCCAGAACTCCAGCTCGACCGCCTGGTTGCGCGGCATCGCCGTGGCGGTCATCGCCACCGTGGCGTCGGCGTCCTTCGTGGGCAGCGCCTGCGCCGCCGCGCCCGGCGCGAGGATCACGGTCTTCTCCGCCTCGTCGATCTCGGGCAGCCCCTCGAGCGCGCGCTTGAGCGCCATGCCGAGGTCGCGCGCGGTCTGGTAGCGCGCGTTGACGTCCTTCGCCAGGGCCTTCGCCACCACGTGGTCGAAGAGCGGCGAGAGCGTCTTGTTGACCGTGGAAGGCGCCGCGGGCGTCTCCTGCAGGATCTTCTTCGCGATGGTCCAGGCGCCCGACCCGGTGAAGGGCTTCTCGCCCGCCAGGAACTCGTAGAGGATGATGCCCGCCGAGAAGATGTCGGTGCGCCGGTCGAGCTTCTCGCTCTGGATCTGCTCGGGCGACATGTAGGCGGGCGTCCCGACCACCGTGCCGGCCTGGGTCTGCTCGGCCACGGTGCGGTTCGGGTCGGAGACGCGCGCCACGCCGAAGTCGGTGAGCTTGACGCGCCCGGCCGAGTCGATCATGACGTTAGCGGGCTTGACGTCGCGGTGGATGATGCCGGCCTGGTGCGCGAAGTGCAGCGCGTCGCACAGCTCGCCCATGATGTGCACGATCTCCTTGAGCTCGAAGCGCTCTCTTGCCTCGAAGAACTGCTTGAGCTCCTTGCCGCGCACCAGCTCCATCACGATGTAGGCGAGCTCGCCCTCTTCCGCGAAGTCGAACACCTGCACGATGTTGGGGTGGTTCAGGCGCGCCACCGCCTGCGCCTCGCGCGCGAAGCGCGCCGAGTACTCGGCCGCGGAGTCCGAGTCGAGCGCGCTCTTCAGGATGGTCTTGATCGCGACCTTGCGGTGCAGCCGCGGGTCGTTGCCCTCGTACACCACGCCCATCGCGCCCTCGCCGAGGACGCGCTCGATGTCGTAGCGGCCGATGCGCTTGAGGTCCGGGGTCGCGGGCATGGGCTCCGCGATTATCGCAGGGAGGACGCTCCCCCGCAGAAGGAACTACGCTACGGAAATCAAACCCTTAGGCCGCGTCTCGCTCGGCCCTGCGGCGCTCGTGCTCCTTGAGGAAGCGCTTGCGCAGGCGGATCGATCGGGGCGTGATCTCCACCAGCTCGTCGTCGGCGATGAATTCCACCGCGGTTTCCAGCGTGAGGCGGATCGGCGGCGTCAGGTCGATCGCCTCGTCCTTGCCCGCGGCGCGGATGTTGGTGAGCTGCTTGGTGCGGATCGGGTTGACCGTGAGGTCGTTGTCCCGGCTGTGGATGCCGACGATCATGCCTTCGTAGACCGGCTCGCCGGGGCTGACGAACATGCGGCCGCGCTCCTGCAGCTTCCAGAGCGCGTAGGCCACCGCCGCGCCGTCGTCCTGCGACACCAGCACCCCGTTGCGCCGGCCGGCGAGCTCGCCCGCCGCGGCCGGCGCGTACTCGTCGAACACGTGGCTCATCACGCCGGTGCCGCGCGTCAGCGTCATGAACTCGCCCTGGAAGCCGATCAGGCCGCGCGCGGAGATCCGGTAGTCGAGCCGCACGCGCCCCTTGCCGTCGGGGAGCATCTCGAGCAGCTCGCCGCGCCTGCGGCCGAGCTCCTCCATGACCGCACCCTGATTTGCGTCTTCGATGTCAACCGTGAGCAGCTCGAACGGCTCACATTTCTGATTTTCGATTTCCTTGTATAAAACCCTGGGACGCGAGACGGCGACCTCGTAGCCCTCGCGGCGCATGTTCTCCAGCAGGATCGTGAGGTGCAGCTCGCCGCGGCCGTGCACGATGAAGGTGTCGGTGTCCTCGGGGTACTCTACGCGCATCGCTACGTTGCTCTTTACCTCGCGCTCGAGGCGCTCGCGGATCTGGCGGCTGGTGACGTACCGGCCCTCGCGCCCGGCGAGCGGCGAGGCGTTCACCAGGAAGTTCATGGTCAGCGTCGGCTCGTCGACCTCGAGCAGCGGCAGCGCCTCGGGGTGCTCCGGATCGCACAGCGTGGCGCCGATGCCGAGCGCCTCGATGCCGTTCACCAGCACGATGTCGCCCGCCTCGGCCTGCTCTACGGGCTTGCGCTCGAGGCCCTCGAACATGAGGACCTGATTGATCTTCGCCTTTGCCGGGGGAGCATCTCCAAATAAAAGCGAAACCTCCTGACCCGGTCGCACCCGCCCCCTGCGGATCCGGCCGATGCCGATCTTGCCTACATAGCTCGAGTAGTCGAGCGAGCAGATCTGCAGCTGCAGCGGCCCATCGGGGTTTTCGTCGCGGGTGGGAACGTGCTCGAGGATCGCCTCGAACAAGGCCGCGAGATCTTCTTCTTTTTCATTCAAATGCTTTTTCGCCCACCCTTGAAGAGCCGAAGCATAGATCACCGGAAAGTCGAGCTGCTCCTCCGTCGCGCCGAGCTTGTCGAACAGGTCGAAGGTCTGGTTTACGACCCATTCGGGCCGCGCGCCCGGCCGGTCGACTTTGTTGACCACCACGATCGGCTTCAAGCCCAGCGCGAGCGCCTTGCGCGTCACGAACCGCGTCTGCGGCATCGGTCCCTCCACCGCATCGACCAGCAGCAGCACGCCGTCCACCATCGACAGCACGCGCTCGACCTCGCCGCCGAAATCGGCGTGGCCCGGCGTGTCTACAATGTTGATATGCGTGCCCCGCCAGCGCACCGCGCAGTTCTTCGCGAGGATCGTGATGCCGCGCTCGCGCTCGAGCGCGTTCGAGTCCATCACGCGCTCCTCGACCTGCTCGTGGGCGGCAAACGTCCCCGACTGGGCGAGCAGCTTGTCTACGAGCGTCGTCTTGCCGTGGTCGACGTGGGCGATGATCGCGAGATTGCGCAGATTGCGGGGCATGATGCTGATTGACCGGCAAAAAGGACCGCGGATTCTACGCGAATTATGAGATTAAGGACACTGCTCGGCGACTACCCCGTGACGCGCGCGCTCAAGGACGGCACGCTGCGCTCGCCGGCGATTGAATTCGACTTCGCCGACGTGAAGGTGCCTCATACGGCATTCAAGCGCGTGGTGCGGGACCTCGAGTTCGACGTCGCCGAGATCGCGCTCGTCACGTTCCTCATCGCGCGCGCCTACGGCAAGCCGCTGAAGCTGCTGCCGGCGGTCCTTTTCGGGCGGTACCAGCATCCATATCTCGTTTCCGTTGCAGGACTGAGACCCAATGAGTTAGAGGGAAAGAAAATCGGTATCCGGTCGGTCTCGGTCACCACGGTAGCGTGGATCCGCGGCATCCTCGCCGACGACTGGGGCGTGGACCTCGGGCGGGTGAAATGGGTGACGTTCGAGGACGCGCACGTCGCCGAGTGCAGGGATCCCCCGGGCACCGAGCGCGCGCCGGCGGGCAAGACGCCGCTCGGCATGCTGATCAGTGGGGAGCTCGATGCCGCGGTGCTCTCCGACCCGATGCCCCAGGATGCGCGCCTGAAGAGCGTGATCCCGGATCCCGCCGCCGCGGCCGAGGACTGGCGCCGGCGCAAGGGCGCTTTGCAGGTGAATCACATGGTCGCGGTAAGAGAAAGCCTGGATGCGACCACCGTTAGAGGTGTTTTTGATCTTCTTTCCAGGAGTAAAGAACTTTCAGGAGAAAAACCCAAAGACGGTGTTGATGCAAGCCCGTTCGGCCTGGAAAGCAATCGCCGCAACCTCGAGGTCGCGATCGAGTACGTGCACCGCCAGGGGCTGATTCCGCGGCGCTGGGCGGTGGACGAGCTGTTCGACCAGACCACGCGTACACTCGGCTGACATGGCCCCCGCCCCCGTCTTCCGCAACGCGCTCGCCGCGCAGGCGATGCTGCACGAGTACCGCGTCGAGCAGGTGCTCGGCGCGGGCGGCTTCGGCATCACCTACCGCGCGCGCGACACGCACCTCGACAAGGACGTCGCGATCAAGGAGTACCTGCCGGGCGAGCTCGCGATGCGCGCGCCCGACGGCCGCATCGTGCCGCAGGCGACCCAGCACGAGGAAGGCTACAAGTGGGGCCTGGACCGTTTCCTGCAGGAGGCGCGCACGCTCGCCAAGTTCAGCCACCCGCACATCGTGCGCGTGCTGCGCTATTTCGAGGCGAACGGCACCGCCTACATGGTGATGGACTACGAGAAGGGCGATCCCCTGAAGACGGTGCTGCAGCTCGACCCGCACCCGCCCGAGGCGAGGCTCAAGGCCTGGGCCGCGCCGCTGCTCGAGGGCCTGGCGGCGATCCACGCCGCGGGGTTCCTGCACCGCGACATCAAGCCGGAGAACATCTTCGTGCGCGCCGACGGCACGCCGGTGCTGATCGACTTCGGCGCCGCGCGCCAGGCGCTCGGCGGCAGCACGCGCAGCCTCACCGCGATCCTCACCCCCGGCTACGCGCCGCTCGAGCAGTACTCGGGCGAGGGCAAGCAGGGCCCGTGGACCGACATCTACGCCATGGGCGGCGTGATGTACCGCGCCGCCGTGGACAAGAACCCGCCCGACGCCGTGGCGCGCATGCGCGGCGACACGCTTGGCGCCGGCCTCGACGCCGTGCGCGGCAAGTACGGCGAGCCGTTCCTGCGCTCGATCGAATGGGCGCTGAAGCTCGACGAGAAGCAGCGCCCGCAGAGCGTGGCGCAATGGAAGGAGGCGCTGCTCGCCGAGCGGCGCGTGGCGGCCCCCACCGTGCACGCGCCGGAGCGGCGCGCCGCGCCGCGTCCCGCGCCCGCGCCCGCGCCCGCGCCCGCGCCGCGCCGGCGCTGGCCGGTCTTCGTGGTGCTCGCGCTCGTCGCGCTCGCCGGGCTCGGCTACTGGAAGAAGCAGCGCGACGCGCGCCTCGAGGCCGCGCGCATGGAAGCCGCGCAGCAGGAAGCC
>JBFLYF010000237.1:0-5093 GCA_040756795.1 Pseudomonadota bacterium | reverse complement strand
GGCTCCACCCAGGAGGAGGTCGCGCGCCGGCTGCGCGAGGTCGAGGCCGAGAGCCGCGAGACGCGCGCGCTCGCGCGCCAGGCGCAGGACGCGCTGCGCGAGGTGCAGGCGAGGCAGGGCGCGCTCGAGACGCGCTTCGCCGAGTCGCAGAGCCAGCAGCTCGCGCTCGAGGCGCTCTACCAGGAGCTCGCGCGCAACCGCGACGAGTGGCAGCTCGCCGAGATCGAGCAGGTGCTGGCGATCGCGCAGCAGCAACTGCAGCTCTCGGGCAACGTGCGCGCCGCGCTGCTCGCGCTGCAGCTCGCCGAGAACCGCCTGTCGCGCGCCGACCGGCCGCAGTTCCTGCCGGTGCGCCGCGCGCTCACGCGCGACATCGAGCGCCTGAAGTCGCTGCCGCAGCTCGATCTTCCGGGGCTGTCGCTCGCGCTCGACCGCCTGGTCGCGGCGGTCGACGCGCTGCCGCTCGCGTTCGACGAGCGCGCGCCGCGCGCCGCGCCGGACAGGAACGCGAAGCCCGAGCCCGCGCCGCCGGGCCTGCTCGCGCGCCTGGGCGGCGAAGTCTGGAAGGAGCTGCGCGCGCTCGTCGTGGTGCGCAGGATCGAGTCGCCCGAGCCGCCGCTGGTGCCGCCGCAGCAGGCTTACTTCCTGCGCGAGAACCTGAAGCTGCGCCTGCTGAACGCGCGGCTCGCGCTGCTGACGCGCGACGAGGCCGGCTACCGCGAGGACCTGCGCGTCGCGCAGGCCTGGATCCGGCGCTATTTCGACGCGCGCGCCAAGGCCGCGCAGGCCGCGCTCGGGCAGCTGAAGCAGCTTTCCTCGGCATCGCTCAGCTTCGAGCCGCCGTCGATCGCCGACAGCCTCGAGGCGGTGCGCGGCTTCAAGGCGCGCAGCGAGCGCAAGGGTCGATGAGCAGCGGCTGATGCGCCCGCTCCTCTGGCTGATTGCGGTGTTCGCCGCGGCGGTGGCGCTCGCGCTCGCCGGGCGCGTCTCCGAGGGCTACGTGGTGCTCGCCTACCCGCCGTGGCGCGTCGAGGTGTCGCTGCTGCTCGCCGTGCTCGCGCTCGCCGCGCTGTTCGCGCTGCTCTACGCCGCGACGCGCCTCGTGGCGCACACGCTCGGGCTGCCGGGGCAGGTGCGCGCCTTCCGCGAGCGGCGGCGGCGCGAGCACGCGCAGGCGGCGCTCGCGAGCGCGCTGCAGTGCCACTTCGAGGGCCGCTACGCGCGCGCCGAGAAGGAGGCCGCGCTCGCCTGGGAGGCGGGCGCGGCGATGGGCCTTGCGGCGCTCATCGCGGCGCGCGCCGCGCACCAGCTGCGCGAGTTCGAGCGCCGCGACCGGTGGCTTGCGCGCGCCGAGGCCGAGGGCGAGGCGCTGCACACGGCGCGGCTGCTGACGCAGGCCGAGCTCGCGCTGGACGAGCGCGATTTCTTCGGCGCGCGCGACGCGCTGAGGAGCCTGCACGGCACCGGGCCGCGCCACATCGCCACCGCGCGCATGCTGCTGCGCGCCGAGCGCGGCGCGCAGAACTGGGAGGAGGTCCTGAGGCTCGCGGCGCTGCTGCAGAAGCGCGGCGCGATCTCGGGCGCGGTGGCCGAGGAGTACCGCGTGCAGGCCTACATCGAGCTGCTCTCGCGCGAGGCGGGCGAGCGCGGCGCGTTCGAGGCGCGCCTGCGGCGCATCCCGGGCGGCGACCAGGCGCACCCGCGCCTCGCCATGGCGGCGGCGCGCCATGCCTCGGCGCTCGGCGAGGTGGCGCTCGCGCGCGCCCTCATCGAGCGCAGCCTCGCCGCGGAATGGAACCCGGCGCTGCTCGAGCTCTACTGCGAGATCCCGCGCATCGAGACGCCGCGCGTGCACGAGGAAGCGCGCGCGCGCATCGAGCGCGCCGAGCGGTGGCTGCGCGAGCACGCCGAGGACCCGCAGCTGCTCGCCGCGCTCGGGCGCCTGTGCGCCGCGGCCGAGCTCTGGGGCAAGGCGCAGAACTACCTCGAGGCGAGCATCTCCCTGGGCGAGACGCGCGCCGCGCGCCTCGAGCTCGCGCGCCTCGCCGAGCGCGAGAACCGCGCCGCCGAGGCGCAAACGCACTTTCGCCGCGCCGCCGAGCTGCCGTAAGGAGGCGTCTGCCGACAGACGCCAATTTCTGCCGGCAGCAACTTGCTTCTACAAATGGATGCTTCTAGCATTCTGGCGGTGCCGCAGCCGAGTAATTGCTAAGTTAAACATCACCGACGATTTGGTGTCATGCCGATTAGCGAGGACGACGTCAAGAAGGCCATGGCGACCTGGCTGAAATTGCGAGGCTTTAAGAACGTCAAGACACGCCCCGGTAGGACGCCGGGCTTTGATGTCGAAGGCGTTAGGTCCAGATCCGACAAAAAACTCGTGGTGGAATGTAAGGGCGAGACCAATGCCCCAAACCAATGGGATCGGGCTTGGCGCAACGTTTCCCATGGCCTGTTCAACGCGATCAAGAGAACTGAAGATCGCGCGAACTTGTACGAAGTTGCGGTGGCGCTGCCAGACACCGAGAACTATCGGCGCCGAATGGAAGGACTTAAGACATTCTGCGGACGGCAGAGCATTGCCATCTACTGGGTCGCGAAAGATGGTTCGGTCCGGCGATGGTAATTGGTTGATGTCTAACTCTAGGTCGAACGGACGAGCCGTCGGCGCTGTGCAATATCTCAGGCCGACGGTTTCGGCCCGCCGTTCACCACGACGGTGGTTCTGAGCAGAAAAGCAATTTATATGGACACTTGGAACATTGCGGCGGCTCGTGACGATGCGCTCGGGATAGCAGACGTCGTAGAGGAAATCTCGTCGCTTGCTACTGAACTGATCTCCGCCTTGGAGATCGGCAATCGGAGCGTCCCTGTTTGGGAGCTTTGGCACGAATCTCCGTCAGTAGGCAGAGCTACTGTTCAAATACCGGTGACTGTGGAGTTCTTCGAGCGGTTCTTTAACTCTCCCAATGGCTATCGCGCGATGTTTCGCCGAGGCCGTCGAGTAGGCAGCGCAGCGAACGCCGCGCTCATTGATCCATTGGTATCACTCTTGGGCAGGACTCTGCCTGAATCGATTGACGCTGTTCTGGTCAAGAAGGTAGGAGATGTCCTTAATATCGCGGGTCGCCAAGGTATATCTCGATCGACATTCTTACGATCGCTAGATCCAAGCCTTGCCAAGGTTTGGTACGCGACTCAGGAGATATCTTCAGAGAGCATCCGCTGGCTTTCGTCCGGAGTCTCGGGTAATAGCAAGATTGACGTTGGACTTGAGTACGCTTGGAACAAAATCGAGCAAGGACCTGGCGATTGCCTCATTGAGGTGAAGGGCGCATTCGTCGGCTCATGCGGGCTGTTTCAAGTAAAGGATCCTGAGTTGCGCGCTACTGGCCTGTCGACTACCGGGGCCGCTTGATGAAACTCGGTCCATCAATGTTCTGGAGGTGACATGTGAGGACGCACGTGCCTCAGATCGGACGTTAATGACGAACGCTTTGCCGAGCGCGATACCAACGAAGGATACGAATCTCGCCGCGCACCAGGCGATAGTTGATGATGTGACCGGTTCCGGGGATCGGATGGCGGCGGACGCCGAGGGTTGCGGTCGGCGTGCCGAGGCCGGGCTGGGAGCAGATCAGCGCGACTGAGCGCTCGACCCTGGCGTAGACGGCCTCGGCAGTCGGCGGGTCTTCTGCCGCGATGCGATCGAGCGTGTTAGCGTATGCGGCGGATGCGCGCGCCGACCATCTAGGCGGCTTGCTTGTGGCGTCGGCCATGCGCAGCGATCGCGGCGCGCGCCCGCTTCATCGCTTCCCTGTGCGACACGCTCTTGCCGGCGGCAAATTCGGCATCGGCGCGCAGGTTCTCACGGACGTCTTCCTCGCAGGCGTCGAAGCCATCGCGCAGGACGAACTTGAGCATCGCTTTCGGCGTGCGCTTGGCGAGCCGGGCGAGGCGCTCCAGGCGCCGTCGCTGTTCCGGTGCGAGTGCGATCAAAGGCATAGTCAATCTTAAACCCAATCTCGCGGCTTCAGGAAATCCGTGTAAAGCCTTTCCTCAGCCGATCCCGGCTCGGGCTTCCAGTCGTAGCGCCAGCTCACGACGGGCGGCAGTGACATCAGTATGGATTCGGTGCGGCCGCCGGATTGCAGGCCGAAGAGGGTGCCGCGGTCGTAGACGAGGTTGAATTCCACGTAGCGCCCGCGGCGATAGGCCTGGAAGGCGCGCTCGCGCTCGCCGTAGGGGGTGTCGCGGCGCCGCTCGAGGATCGGCACGTAGGCGGGCAGGAAGTGCTCGCCTACAGAGCGCACGATCCCGAAGCAGGTGCCGAAGTCGGGCTCGGCGAGGTCGTCGAAGAAGATGCCGCCGATGCCGCGCGGCTCGTCGCGGTGCCGGATGAAGAAGTACTCGTCGCACCACTTCTTGTAGCGCGCGTAGCGCTCCGCGCCGAAGGGTTCGAGCGCGCGCTTGCAGGTGGCGTGGAAGTGCCGCGCGTCCTCCTCGAACCCGTAGCAGGGCGTCAGGTCCATGCCGCCGCCGAACCACCACACCGGCCCCGAGGCGAAAAAGCGCACGTTCATGTGCACCGTGGGGCAGTAGGGGTTGCGCGGGTGCAGCACGAGCGACACGCCCATCGCGTCGTAGGGCCGGCCCGCGATCTGCGGCCGCGCGGCGGTGGCCGAGGCGGGGAGCGCAGCGCCATGGACGCGCGAGAAGTTGACGCCGCCGCGCTCGAAGAGGTTGCCCTCCTCGATGACGCGCGTCACCCCGCCGCCGCCCTCGGCGCGCTGCCAGCGGTCGGTGGCGAAGCCCTTGCCGTCGACGGCCTCGAGCGTGGCGACGATCTTCGCCTGCAGGCCGGTGAAGTACTCCTGGACGGCCTCGGTGTTCACTTCTTGAGCGCGCGGTGGCCGATGTCGGTGCGCATCTGCATGCCCTCGAACCGGATCGAGTCGGCCGCGGCGTAGGCGCGGCTGCGCGCGATCTTCAACGAGTCGCCGAGCGCGGTGACGCAGAGCACGCGCCCGCCGCTCGTCACCAGGCGCTCGCCCTCGCGCCGCGTCCCGGCGTGGAACACGCGGCAGTCCACG
>JBFLYF010000236.1:0-5103 GCA_040756795.1 Pseudomonadota bacterium | reverse complement strand
AGGAAGCGAGCGGCGGTTGACGAGCACGATCCCGGCTCCGACCAGCAGCGCCGCGACGACGAAGCGCGCGGTGAGCGGCTCGTCGAGCACCAGCACCCCGGCGAGCACGCCGAAGAGCGGCGAGAGGAACGAGAACACCGCGAGGCGCGCCGCGAGATAGCGCGTCAGCAGCCAGAACCAGGCGAGGTAGCTCGCGAACGCGACGATCACCGCCTGGTAGGCCATGCCCGCGAGCGCGAGCGGCGTCACCGCCACGACGCCCCTCTCGCCCATGGCGAGCGAGGCGAGCGGCAGCATCAGCGCCGAGACCGCGAGCTGGTAGAAGAGCGTCTTGGTCGCGCTGACGCGCGCCAGGCGGGTGGCGCGGATCAGCACCGTGGTCGCCGCCCAGAGCGCCGCCGCGATCACGCCGAACAGGTCTCCCGTGAGAGTATTTTTGCTTGTGAAGAATCCGTCAAAGAAAGCGACAAAAATTCCCAGGAACGAAAGCAAAACCCCCGCCCACTGCCCGCGCCTGAGCTTCTCCCCCGGCACCCACCAGTGCAGCCCGAGCGCCGTGAACACCGGCGCGAGGTAGATGAACACCACCATGCGCGAGGCGGCGGTGTGCTCCAGGCCCGCGTAGATGAACACGAACTCGCCGCCGAAAAGCAGGCCGGCCACAATGCCGGGCCGGAGCGTCTTGTCTTTTTCCCACATGGGAATTCTCTTCAGGCAAATCCAGAGAAACACCAGCACGGTGGCGATGACCGACCGTATCCCCGCCTGCATCACGTAGGAGATGTCGGCCGCGGTGAGCTTGATGACGACCTGCTGGAAACCCCACAGCGCGGTGCACAGCACCATCACCGCGAACGCCACGCCGTCGAGCGGCTTGCGCTCCGTCATTCTGCGTGCGCGGGTTGGCGCTTGAAATTGAGCTCGAAGATCCGTTCCATAAAGTGGGGCCCAAGCGTTGACCCAAACGCGCCCTCGAAGTTAAACTTGAGTTTAACTTATGGAACGGACCATCAACGCAAAGCAGTTGCGCGCCTCGCTGCCGGAAACCGTCGAGCGGGTGCGGCGCGGCGAGCGCCTGACGGTGCTCTACCGCAGCCGGCCGGCGTTTCGCATCGTCCCGGTGGATGATGATGCGGAAGGCAGGCTGCCTCCGCTGGAGGAGGATCCGGTCTACCGGGCGCCGGCACTTTTTCGATCCGGCGACGGGCGTCCGGCCGCGGATCACGACGAGATCCTTTACGGCTGGAAGCGGGGTCGCCTGCGGGCGCCTAGGCGCAGCCGGCGTCGTTGAAGGCTCTGTTCGTCGATACGGCGGGCTGGGTCATGCTCGCGGACGCGAGCGATGCCGCTCACAGACGGGCGGTCTCTTTCCGGGACAGGTGGCTGGCGGAGGGCGGACTCCTGGTTTCCACCGACTTCGTGATGGACGAGACCTTCACGCTATTGCGAGCGCGCGCAGGACTTTCGGTCGCCGAGAAGTGGTGGGACCAGGCGGGAAGCGGCGCGCGCGTTCGTTGGGAGTCGGTCGGCCCGGCGCGCCTCGAGAAGGCCCGACACTGGTTCTTTCGCTGGCGCGACAAGGATTTCTCGTTCACCGACTGCACCAGCTTCGTGGTGATGAAAGAGCGGCGCATACGCGCCGCGCTGACGAACGATCGGCATTTCACTCAGGCCGGTTTCGAGGTCTTTCCCGAGGAATAGGAAATCCTGGTCCGGCTGCGGCAGGCGCTAGTGCTCGGGCCAGGCGCGCGCCAGTAGCGCGGCGAAGTCGGTTTTCGCGGGCAAGTTGCCGAAGGCGCCGCCGCTGAACGCGCCGCCGGCGAGGCGGCTCGCGCAGAACGCGTCGGCGACGAAGTCGGGCGCAAAGCGCACCAGCCGCGCGCCCTGCACGGCGAGCGCGATGCCCTGCGTGATCGCGCGCGCCCGGGTTTCGAGGTTTTCTCCTTGTTTCAATTCATTTTTCAGCCGACTGATGAAATCGTCCAGCCGTTTGTCCTTGCGCAGTGCCGGCTCGACCTCGGCGGCGAGCAGCTCGAGCGAGCGCGGGTGCTTGCCGAAGGCGCGCAGGATGTCGAGGCACATGATGTTGCCCGAGCCCTCCCAGATCGAGTTGAGCGGCATCTGGCGGTAGATGCGCGGCAGGATGCTCTCCTCGACGTAGCCGTTGCCGCCGAGCACCTCCATCGCCTCGCCCCCCACGGCCGGGCCGCGCTTGCAGATCCAGTACTTGGCCGCGGGCGTGAGCACGCGCCGCAGCAGCGTCTCGCTTTCGTCGTGCTGCGCGTCGAACGCTCGCGCCAGGCGCAGCGCGAGCGCGGTCGCCGCCTCGGACTCGAGCGCGAGGTCGGCGAGCACGTTGCGCATCAGCGGCTGCTCGGCGAGCAGCTTGCCGAACGCAGCGCGATGCTGCGCGTGGTGCATGGCGTGCGAGAGCGCCGCGCGCATCAGGCCCGCGGTGCCGAGCGCGCAATCGAGGCGGCAGTAGGTGCCCATCTCGAGGATGGTCGGCACGCCGCGCCCTTCCTCGCCCACGAGCCAGGCGCGCGCGCCCCAGAACTCGACCTCGGAGCTGGCGTTGGAGCGGTCGCCCATCTTGTCCTTCAGGCGCTGGATGCGGATCTCGTTCGCCTTGCCCTCCGGCGTCCAGCGGGGCAGGAAGAAGCACGACAGCCCGCCGGGCGACTGCGCGAGGACGAGGAACGCGTCGCACATCGGCGCCGAGAGGAACCACTTGTGCCCGACGATGCGGTACTCGCGCCCGCCCGCGGGCTCGGCGCGCGTGGTGTTGGCGCGCACGTCGGAGCCGCCCTGCTTCTCGGTCATGCCCATGCCGAGCGTCACGCCCTTCTTCTTCGCCGCCGGGATGAAGCGGTGGTCGTACTCGAGCGAGTAGATGCGCGGCAGCCACTCGCGCGCGAGCGGCGCGTCGCGCAGAATCGCCGGCACCACCGCGTAGGTCATGGTGGTGGGGCAGAGCGTGCCGTCCTCGATCTCGGCGTACAGCATGTAGAACGCCGCGCGCTTGACGTGCGCGCCGGGCACCGGGTCGGACCAGGGCCCGGCCGAGGCGCCGTTGCGCTTCAGGTATGCCATCAGCTGGTGATACGACGGATGGAACTCGACCTCGTCGCGCCGGTGGCCGGCGGGGTCGAACAGGCGCGGCTGCGGCGAGTTGCGGTTCGCCTGCTCGGCCCACTCGCGCATGCGCGGGCTGCCGAGCTCGGCGCCGCGCTCGGTCATCCAGTCGCGCGCCGCGCCCGCGCCTTCGCGCGCGAGCGCTTCCTGCATGGGCAGATTGCGCCGGTACAGGTTGTAGTTCTCCAGAGGCGGCGCCTGGTTGACGACCTCGTGGGTCGCGGGAAGAAGGGGATGCGAGGGATGCACGTTCGGCCTCCTGGATTCGCCTATACGCTCGCGCCGCGGGCCGCGGAAACCTTGATCTGGATCACTTCCACGGCAGTTTTTCCGGCCCCGCGCGCGCCGCGCAAGGAGTAACCTGAAAAGTTGATGAAGATTCTCCTAGTCTACCCCCGGCATCCCGACACGTTCTGGAGTTTCAAGCACGTGCTGCGCTTCCTCGGCAAGCGCTCCGCGTTCCCGCCGCTCGGGCTGCTGACCGTGGCGGCGATGCTGCCGCGCGAATGGCAGCTGAGGCTCGTGGATACCAACGTGGAGCCGCTCGAGGACGCGCACATCGACTGGGCGGACGTCGTGATGCTCTCGGGCATGATCGTGCACAAGGCTTCCGCCCACGAGATCGCCGCGCGCTGCGCGGCGCGTGGCCGGCGCGTCATCGCCGGCGGGCCGCTCTTCACCACCGGGCACGCCGAGTTCCCCGAGATCCCGCACTTCGTGCTCGGCGAGGCCGAGGGCGTGATCGGCGAGCTGGTCGCCGACCTGCGCCGCGGCAGCGTGAAGGCGGCCTACCGCGCCGCCGGCTACCCGCAGCTCGGCAGCTCGCCGGTGCCGCGCTGGGACCTGATCGTGCTGAAGCGCTACGTCACGATGCCGGTGCAGTTCTCGCGCGGCTGCCCGTTCGACTGCGAGTTCTGCGACATCGTCGCCATGTACGGCCGCATGCCGCGCACCAAGGCGCCCGCCCAGGTGATCGCCGAGCTCGAGGCGCTGCGCCGCGCCGGCTGGCGCGACATGGTGTTCATCGTCGACGACAACTTCATCGGCCACAAGAAGCGGGTGCGCGAGCTGCTCGACGCGATGGTGGAGTGGCGCCGGCGCAGCCGCACCGGGATGGGCTTCCTCACCGAAGCCTCGATCAACCTCGCCGACGAGCCGCAGCTCATGGAGAGGATGGTGCGCGCGGGGTTCCGGAAGGTCTTCGT
Organism: Pseudomonadota bacterium; assembly: GCA_040756795.1. Classification (GTDB taxonomy): domain Bacteria; phylum Pseudomonadota; class Gammaproteobacteria; order Burkholderiales; family SG8-39; genus RBG-16-66-20. The sequence goes on along the minus strand of JBFLYF010000236.1, from coordinate 763 downwards.
AGGGCTGGAAACGCCGGTGCCGGAGAGCCTCGAGGAATGCCGCAAGGTGCAGAACTCGAAGCGCGACCTGGTCTCGGCGGTGCACACCATGCAGGCGGCGGGCCTCGAGGTGATGGGCGGTTTCATCGTCGGCTTCGACAGCGACCCGCGCGACGTTTTCCGCCGCCAGTTCGAGTTCATCCAGCGCGCCGGCGTGGTCACCGCCATGGTCGGGCTGCTCTCCGCGCTGCCGCAGACCCGCCTCTACGAGCGCCTCGCGCGCGAGGGCCGCATCCTCGCCGACAGCCTCGGCGACAACACCGCCGCGGTCCTCAACTTCATCCCGCGCCTCGAGCGCGGGCAGCTCTACGACGGCTACCGCGAGCTGATGCGCTCGCTCTACGCCCCGCGCAACTACTACCGGCGCCTGCGCGCGTTCCTGCGCACCTGGCAGCCGCACGGCCCGGGCCTGCGCCTCAACTGGCCGGACACGCGCGCCTTCCTGCAGTCGCTCTGGACGCTCGGCGTGCGGCAGCGCGGGCGCTTCGCGTTCTGGGGCCTGTTCTGGGAGACGCTGCTCGCGCGGCCGAGGAAGCTGCGCGCGGCGATGGAGCTCGCGATCATGGGGCACCATTTCCGCACGGTGGCGGAAAAGCTCTAACTACAACCCCATGTAGAGCTTGTGGATCAGCTCGTTGTCGGCGAGCGCCTCGCGCGAGCCGCCCTCGAACTCGATCCTGCCGTGCACGATCACGTAGCCGCGGTCGGCGATGCGGATCGCCTG
>JBFLYF010000235.1:0-5104 GCA_040756795.1 Pseudomonadota bacterium | reverse complement strand
GGCCGCCCGCCCGGCCGCCCGAGCATGTAGAGATTGTCCAGCACGACGAGGCGCGCGCCGGCGCGCCCCGCCGCCGCGACGAGATTGTCCATCCAGCGCGGCAGCAGCGCGGCCCAGGTCCGCGCGTCGTACGCGGGGTTCATGCAGTGGTAGACCGCCGCCGCGCCCTGCGCGGCGCGTGCGCAGAACCCCGCATCGGCCGCATCCCCTTGCATCAGCTCTACGCCGCGCGGCGCGGCTGCGGCGGAGCGCCGCGCAATGCGCACCTGCTTGCCCGCCTCGAGCAGGCGCAGCGCGAGCAGAGGCCCCACCTGCCCCGCGCCGAAAACGACGTGCAGCTCAGGCAACGGGATTGCTCACGCCCTCGATCCGGCGCTTGACCGCCATGGGGTCGTCGATGCCCCTGAAGACGACGTCGCTGATGCCGCGCCCGGTCACCTTCACGGTGCCGAAGCCGAGGATCCTGCCCCACACGCCCTGGTCGATCTCCACGGTTTCGATCGAGGCGAGCTTCATCTCCTCGGTTTTGCGGCCGATGATGCCGGTCTTGAGGACGACGCGCTTGTTGGTGACGCCCATCTCGGTGAACTTGAGCCGCAGGTACTCGTAGAGCGCGATGATCCAGGTCAGGCCAAAGGTCACCACGCCGAGGACCAGCCAGAGGACCATCGGCAGCCAGGCGAACCAGTGCAGCGCGAACAGGCTCTCGACCTTTTCGCCCGCCGAAAGCGATTCCTCGATATATGACATAAAGGCGGAGTGTAACTATGATTTGCGGATGCCGGCATCCCCATCCGATACCGCAAGCCTCGCGATCGACCGCAAGCGCTACGGCAGGTTCTGGGCGCAGAGCGCGCGCGCGCTCGCGCGGCTTCCCGCCAAGGCGAAGCGGAGCGCGGCCGAAGCGGCGCAGGCCGCAGCGATCCTCGCCGAGGCGCGCGACTCGCGCGCCCGCTTCCTGCGCGCGCACGCGCGGGCTGTGTACGACGCGCTGACGCGGAAGCGTTCGGAATTCGTGCGGCTCGAGGCGCTTTGCGAGCGCGCGGCCAAGGAGTTCCCGGGGCTGGTTCCAGGCAAGAAACAGCTCGAGCGGGACACGGGCATCCCGCAGAAGGACAAGGACGGGCTCGAGGTCGATTGCGGAATCTTCCTTTCGCACGTGCTCGCCGATCCCGTCGCCGGCACGCACCTCTGCCACGCCATGCTGCTGCCGCTACCGCAATCAGAGGACTATCTTGCGGAGTTAAACCGCAAAGGCGAAATCGAATTCCCGGGCGCACACCTGCGGCGCCAAGGCAAAGCGTCGATCATCACGCTCAGGAACCCGCGCTTCCTAAACGCCGAAGACGAGAGCACGCTCGCCGGAACCGAGACCGCGGTCGACCTCGCGCTGCTCGATCCGAACACCGAGGTCTGCGTGCTGCGCGGCGGGCCCGTGGAGCACCCGAAGCACGCGGGCCGGCGCCTGTTCGGCGCGGGGATCAACCTCACGCACCTCTACCAGGGAAAGATCCGCTTCGTCTGGTACCTGACGCGCGACATGGGGTTCGTCAACAAGCTCTACCGCGGCCTCGCGCGCCCCGGGGTCTCGCCCGAGGAGGACTCGATCGAGAAGCTCTGGATCGCGGCGGTCGAGGGTTTCGCGATCGGCGGCCACTGCCAGATCCTGCTGACCATCGACCAGGTGATCGCCTGCGACGACGCCTACCTGACGCTGCCGGCGAGGAAGGAAGGCATCATCCCGGGCGCGGCGAACCTGCGCCTCGCGCGCCACGTGGGAGACCGGATCGCGCGCCAGGCGATCCTCGCCGAGCGCCGCATCGACTGCTCGAGCCCGGAGGGGCGGCTCGTCTGTGATCGGGTTGTCAGGCCGGAAGAGCTTGAAAAAGCACTGCAGGAAACAATTCATGGCCTGACTTCCTCCGGCGTCGTAAGCGCGGCGGGCAACCGGCGCGCCTTCCGGGCGGGCGAGGAGCCGCTCGACGCTTTCCGCCGCTACATGTCGGTGTACGCGCGCGAGCAGGCCTACTGCCACTTCAGCCCGGCGCTCGTCGCCAATCTCGAGAGAAACTGGGACGCGGCCAACCGCCGCGCCTAGGACGCATGCTCGAGCTGCTCGCCGACCCGCAGGCCTGGATCGCCTTCGCCACGCTCACCGCGCTCGAGCTGGTGCTCGGCATCGACAACATCATCTTCATCTCGATCCTGGTCGACAAGCTGCCGGGGCGGCAGCGCGAGCGGGCGCGCCGGCTCGGTCTGCTCGGCGCGATGTTCATGCGCATCGGGCTGCTGCTCGCGCTGGCGTGGATCGTCGGCCTCACCGCGCCGCTCGTCACGCTGCTCGGCGAGGAAATCTCGGGGCGCGACCTGATCCTGATCGGCGGCGGCCTGTTCCTGCTGTGGAAGAGCGTCAAGGAGATCCACCAGCTGATGGAGGGCGTCGAGGGCGAGCGCTCGGCCGCGGTGCGCGCCTCCTTCGGCGCGGTGGTCGGCCAGGTCCTGATCGTCGACCTGGTCTTCTCGCTCGACTCGATCATCACCGCCGTCGGCATGGTGCAGCGCATCGAGGTGATGGTCGCCGCGGTGGTCGCTTCGGTGGTGCTGATGATGCTGTTCGCGGGCCCGATCGGGCGCTTCGTCTCGGCGCACCCGACCATCAAGATGCTCGCGCTCGCCTTCCTCGTGGTCATCGGCGTGGTGCTGATCGCCGCGGGCCTGGATCACGACGTGCCCAAGGGCTACGTCTATTTCGCCATGGCGTTCTCGGTCGCGGTCGAGATGCTCAACATCCGCATGCGCAGGCGCGCCGCGGCGCCGGTGCACCTGCACGCGGCCTACGCGCCCGAGGCGCCCGAGGCGCCCGAGGCGCCGCAGCCGCAGAACCCTAGCCCGCCAGAAGAAACTCGCGAACGATCCTGATCTGCTCCGCGTGCATCAGCGTAGGCGCGTGGCCGATGCCGGGGATCTCGACGACTTTCGCCTTCGGCCCGCGGCTCGCCATCTGCTCGGTCGTCTCCCTGGACAGCAGGTCGGACTGCGCGCCGCGCAGCACCAGCGTCGGCGCGCGCACCGCGTCCCACAGCGGCCAGAGCTCGACGTCCTTTTCCGGCACGCTGGCGCGGAACGGCTCGGCGAGCCGCGGGTCATAGTGCATGCGCAGGGTGCCGTCCGGGTTGCCGCGCGTCGCCACCTCGGTGAGGAAGCGCCACTCGGCGTCGCTGTGCGGGCCGAAGGTCGCGCTCACCGCGCGCACGTACTGCTCGGCGGCCGCGAGGTCGGGAAAGACGGGCGCCATGCCGACGTAGGTCGCGATGCGCTCGAGCGACGCCTTGCTGATCACCGGCCCGGCGTCATTGATCACGAACCTGGACACCGGAGTGTCCGGCTGTGCCGCGAGCGCCATGCCGATCAGGCCGCCCATCGAGGTGCCCACCCAATGCACCTCCTCGACGTCGAGCCGTGCGATGAGCGTCACCATGTCGGCGAGGTACTGCGGCAGCTGGTAGAGCATCGGGTCCGGCAGCCAGCCCGAATCGCCGCGCCCGGCCACGTCCGGGCAGACGACCCGGTAGCGGTCGCTCATCGCGGCCGCGAGCGCGTCGAAGTCGCGCGCGCAACGTGTAAGGCCGTGCACGCAGACGAGCACCCTGTCGTTGCGCGGCTCGCCCCACTCCAGGTACGCGATCCGGTGCAATCCCTTGGGCGACGCGCATTGGACGGTCCTCTTCTTCGGAGTCATTCCCGCCTGCGCTCGCCGGTCCACTTCTCGACCAGCCTGCCGTTCTCGATCGCGGCGCCGCCTTTCGCGCCGCCCTGGTCCCACTCCGCCTCGATGCGCAGCTCGGGGAACTCGGCGCTCGCGGCGACGAAGGTCGGAAACGGGATGCCTTTCTCCAGCTCGAAGCGGTACTCGAGCCGATCCGCGCCGTGCTGCTCGGTGTAGGGATCGACGTCGGGGTCGCGCACCAGCAGCCAGCGAACGCGCTCGCGGAACTCCTCGAAGCGCCCCGCGCTGCCGGTGACGCGGACGATCGCCGTGCCCTCCGGCAATCAGGACCCGTACTTGAAGGAGAGCGACAGCCGCGTGCGGAACTGCGTCACCCTCCCGTTCTCGACCTTGACGTCGAGCTTGGTGACCTCGGCGATGCGCAGGTCGCGCAGCGACTTGGAGGCGGTCTTCACCGCGTTGCGCGCGGCGTCTTCCCAGGATGTGCTGCTCGTGCCGATGACGTCCGTGACGCGGTAGACCGCGCCGCCACCCTTCTTGGCCATGTTCGCTCCTCCTTGAGCAATGGTGCGGGAGATCCGCGCATCCATTATGGCCCTAGGCCGGCGCGTTGTGCCAGTAGCGCCGCCGCAGGCGCCTTTCGCCCTCGGCCCGCACGCCCGAAGGCGCGAGGCGCACCGTCACCGCGCCGTCCCGATCGGTCCTGAGAATCGTCGCCGGCAGCAAGGCGTAGCGCTCGAGGACGGACGGGTGCGGATGGCCGAAGCGGTTGCGGTAGCCTGCCGGCACTACCGCGAATTCAGGACGCACCGCGGCGAGGAACTCCGCGCTCGAGGAAGTGCGGCTGCCGTGGTGCGGCACGAGCAGCACGTCGGACCTCACCGCCGCGCGATCGCGCGCGAGCAGCGCGGCCTCGGCGGGGCGCTCGATGTCCGCGGTGAGCAGCATCGCGCGCCCGCCCGCGCTGACCTTCAGCACGCAGCTGAGGTTGTTGGCCTTTCTTTCCCGGAGATTCTCCGGATGGAGAATCGCGAAGGCAACGCCGTCCCAATTCCAGCGCTGCCCCGCGGCGCAGCGCCGCGCCGCGGGCGCGAGCGCGAGCAGCGGGTGCCTGTCGGGCAGCGAGGACAGCAGCACGCCGACCTCGAAATTCTGCAGCACCGATGCCGCGCCGCCCGCGTGATCCGCGGCCTCGTGGCTGACGACGAACGCCGCCAGCTCCTCGATCCCCTGCGCGCGCAGCAGCGGCGCGACCACGCGCTCGCCGCTGTCGCTCGCCGCGCCGAAGGCGGGCCCGGCGTCGTAGAGCAGCGGGGGGCTCGCGGTGCGCACCAGCACCGCGAGCCCGTGCCCCACGTCGAGCGTGATGATCCAGGC
>JBFLYF010000234.1:0-5169 GCA_040756795.1 Pseudomonadota bacterium | reverse complement strand
CACCGCGAGGTAGAGCCCGCGAAGCCGCAGGCTCGGCAGGCCGAAAAGGAAGCCGATCAGCGCGCCGACCACTGCCGAAGCGGGCAACGTCAGCCAGAACGACGCGCCGAGCTCCTTGAAGAGAATGCCGGTCGTGAAAGCGCCCGCCGCGAGCAGCCCAGCGTGGCCGAGCGAGATCTGCCCCGCGTACCCTGTCAGCAGCATCAACGCCACCGCCCCGATCGATGTGAGCAATACCTGGTTTGCGAGATCCAGCAGGAATGCACCCGCTGCGAAGGGGAAGACCGCGAGGAAAACGCAGAAGGCCGCGAGCCAGGCCTTCTGCGTGCGCGTGTCGGCGAGGGCGATGTCGTCGCCGTAGCTCGTCCTGAAATAGCCGCTCGCGCGCGGCGCGCTCATACGCGGTCGAGCTCTTCGCGGCTGCCGAACAAGCCCCAGGGCCGTACCACGAGCATCGCGAGCAGCACGAAGAACGGCACCACGTCCGAGAGCAGCGGGTCGACGTAATGGATGAGCAATACTTCGGCGCTGGCCACGATCCACGAGCCGATCAACGCGCCGAGCAGGCTGTCGAGGCCGCCGACCAGCGCCGCCGGGAAGGCTTTCAGGCCGATCGTGACGAGCGTTTGCTCGATGCCGGCGTCGCCGGCGATCAGCATTCCCGCCATCCCGCCGGTAAGAGTGGCAAGGCTCCAGGCGAGCGCGTAGATGCCGTGCAATCCGATGCCGCGCTGGGCGGCAAGCAGGGGGTTCTGCCCGGCCGCGCGCATGCGCACGCCCCAGCGTGTGACCTTGAGGAAGAAGAACAGGGCCGAGTAGACGACAGCGGTCGAGGCGACCAGCACCAGCCCTACGGCGGAAATGCGCGCGGATTGCCCGACCGGGATCGAAGCATTGGTCCATCCGAGGTCGCCGAGCGGATAGCGCGTCTCGGTGCCGAAGAGCAGAATCATGGCGCCGCGCAGGAGAATGCCGAGCGCAATGGTCGCGAGCACCGCGGCGAGCACCGATTCGCCCGTCATGCGCCACATCAGCGCGCCGTAGACGAGTGCCCCGACCAGCAGCGCGAGGACGGCCGAAGCGGCGATCGCGGCGAGCGGATGCCCGGAGAAGAGCGACGCGGTCACGGCGAGCCCGTACGCGCCGAGCATCATCAGCTCGCCGTGCGCGAGCGACAGCACGCGGCTGACGCGGTAGATCAGTACATAGCCGCAGCTGATCAGCGCATAGATCGCCGCGAGGACGGCGATGTTTACGGCGAGCTGCACCCCTCAGCGCTTGACGTCGATCGCCTGCCAATCCTGCACGCGGACCACGGTGTTCCTGGCCGAGTCCCAGTGCCAGATGCGGTAGTACTGCCGCGTGCGGAAGTGGTTGTCCTTGGTCCATTCGAGAGGACCGCCGCGCAATCCCTTCACGTCCACCTTCAGCTTGCTCATCGCCGCCTGCACTTTCTGCGGCGTGGGAGGCCAGGGCGTGTTCTTCATCGCCTGCTCGATCACCAGGCCGGCGATGAAGCCTTCTGTGAGATAGGTCACCGGATACTTCAGGTTCGCGCGGTGCGCGACCGCGCGGATCTCGGCATGGATCGGCAGATTGTCCTGGAAGAGCGCGTTGGTGCCGATCACGTACAGTCCGCTGTCCTTGATGCGCGCCAGCTCGTCCTCGGCGTTCAGATGTGCCCAGGTGATGTACCGCCCATTCCAGCCGAGGCGCCGCAGCGCCTCGAACGTGCGGACCTGCGAAACCCAGGGCGACCATGAGAACACCCAGTTCGGGTTCGCATCCTTGAGCTTCGTCGCGAACGGCGTGTAGTCGGGTGTCGGCGGGGGCGAGATCTGCTTCTCGACCGGCGTCATGCCGAGGGTCTTGGAAAGCCTTTCGGCATAGTCGATCTCCGCGCGCGCAATCGGGATCGCCATCGCCGCGAAGCCGATCCGCACCGCCTCCTTCGACTGCGCCTTGACAAAGCCGAGCGCTCCCTGTGAGTCGAGATTGGCGCCGAATGCGGTGGAGCAGAATTGCAGCGGATCGGCCGGCGGATACGTGTCTTTCGGGCAGACCGAGCCGCCGAAGTAGAGCGGCACGCCCGCTCGCTTCGCCTCCGCGATCATCGGCGCGTAGGTCGAGGAGAGGCTCGTGTTGATCAGCAGGACCACTTTGTCCTGCGCCAACAGCTTTTTCGCGTTGGCGGCGGCCCGGGAGGGCTCGGCGCCGTCGTCCTGGACGATCAAGCGGATCGACTTGCCGTTGACGCCGCCCTTCGCGTTGACATGATCCAGGTAGGCCTTGAGGGCATCGACGACCGGCGCGTAGCCGCCGGCCGCGGGTCCGGTCATCGAGGCCGAGACGCCGACGACGTAGGCATCCTGCGCGGCCAGGGGCCACGAGCCGGCGAGCAGAAGCGCGAACAGGGTCTTTTTCATGGCAATGTCCTCCTCCTAGGTCTGTAGAGCGTCGCCCACGCCTGCAGCGACGAGTTTCTCCTCACTGTCGTCGTACATCGAGTCGACGAGCGTCCGGAACCGTTCGATCATCTGCGCGCGCTTCAGCTTGCGCGTCGGCGTCACCGGCTCGCCTTCCTCCTCGGGATCGAGCGCCTTGGGCAGGATGCGGAAGGCCTTCACCTGCTCGACGCGCGCAAGCGCTGCGTTGGCACGCTCGATTTCGGCGGTGATCAGCTTGCGCACCTCGGCGTTCTGCGCGAGGCTGGTGAATCCGGTGTAGGCCACGTTGCGCTGGCGCGCCCAGTCCGAAACAGTCTCGAAATCGATCTCGACCAGCGCGCTGATGTATTTGCGGCCGTGGCCGATCACCATCGCGTCGGCGACGTAGGCGCTCGCGCGCAGCAGGTTTTCGATGTAGGAGGGCGACAGCGTCTTGCCTCCGGCGGTGACGATGAAATCGCGCGCGCGGTCGACGAGCCGGAGCCTTCCGTCGCGATACTCGCCGACGTCTCCCGTGCGCAGCCAGCCGTCCTCGCCGAGCACCTCGTGCGTCGCGTCCCGGTTGTTCCAGTACTCCCGGAACGCGTGCGCGCCGCGTACCTGGATCTCACCGCCCTCGCCGAGGCGAAGCTCGAACCCTGGCGCCACGCTGCCGACGTTGCCCGGGCGGGGGAAGAGCCCCTTCTGTCCGGCGATGATCGCGCCCGCTTCCTCCGTCTGGCCGTAGATCTCTACCGTGTCCACGCCCCAGATCTGCCAGAGCGCCATTGTTTCCGGAGGCAGTGGGGCGCCGCCCGAAATCGCGAGTTCGAGCCGGTCGAGGCCCAGCTTCTCGAGCAGCGGCCGGAAGACGCCGTGGCGCGCAAGAGCGTATGCCGGCGAGAAGCCCGCCTTTCCTTCCCAGCGCGCGCGCGCATGGCGGCGGCCGGCGCGCATGGCGAGATCATAGGCGGCGCGCTTGACCGGCGAGCTGTTGCCGATCGCCACCAGGATCTGCGCAGCGAACTTCTGCAGGTAGCGCGGAACCGTGAAAAGCACGGTCGGCGCGACCTCGAACAACGTGCGTGGCAGGTCCTCGATCGACTCGCCGAAGTGCGGCACCGGCCCGCCCAGGAGCGGGAGCGTAATCGCGATATCCCGCCCGAGAATGTGGCAAGGCGGGAGATACGCCACGGTGCGATGGTTTTCCGCGAGCCGCGGGTAGTGCTCGAGCAGATTGTTCGCCGCCGCAAGATGGGTGCCATGCGTGACCAGCGCGCCCTTCGGGTGTCCCGTGGTGCCCGAGGTGTAGACGATGAACGCCTCGGAGGAGGGGTCGATCGCCTGCGCCAGCGCGGCGAGCGATTCGGCATCGGCCTCCTGCGCGAGCAGCTCGTCGAAGCCGAGGAACTGGTCCTTGGGATAGGCGAACATCGCCGAGTCGTCGATCACGACGATCCTGCGCAGCGCCGGCAGGCGTGCGGCGAGAGGCAGGATCTTGTCCACGTACTCCTGGTCTTCGGCGACGAAGATCGCGGCGCCGGCGTCGCGCATCTGGTACTCGACCTCGGCCGGCGAGGCAGTGGGGTAGATGCCGTAGGTGATGGCGCCGGCGGCCTGCGCGCCGAGGTCGGCGATCAGCCACTCCTCGCAGGCGTCGGCCATGATGGCGACGCGCTCGCCCGGCTTCAGGCCGAGTGCCTTTAGGCCAAGCGCGCAGCGCGCAACGAGCGCTGCGTACTCAGCCCAAGTGCGCACCTCGTAGAGCCCGAGCCGCTTGGCACGGTACGCGACGCCGGCCGGGTCGCTGCGCGAGCGCTCGAGGAGGAGGAGCGGGGCGCTTTTCCCGCGCAGCTCGCGGTCGGTGAACGGCATCAGCGCGGCATCCCGTCAGTGCGTCACGCGAAGCTGCGGCGCCTCGCCCTTGCGAAAAGCGCGCACCAGCAGATCCACATAGCTGGAGGTTATGCGATCGAAAGTGGCGCCGGGTTCGCGGCCGAACCACGCCACCGCCGAATTGCCGAGGCCGAACAGGGCGAGCGTCGCCATGCGGGCGTCGAGGTCCTGCCTGAACTCGCCGCTTTCGATGCCCTGCTCGATCACCTTCTGGACTACCCGCTCGTAGCGCCGCTCGAGCGCGCGGATGCGCGCCCGCGCCGGCTTGGGCAGGAAGCGGCGCTCGCCCAGGAACACCAGCGTGAAATCCTGGCGCTCGACCGCCGGCGCCAGATGCTGAATCAGGAGCTTGGCGACCTTTTCCGAAGCGGACTCGGGACCGCGCAGCACTGCGAGCGCGCGCGTGACGTAGTCCTCGGCGCCGTCGGCGCATACGGCCTCGAGCGCCGCCTCCTTCGACTCGAAGTAGTAGTAGAGGCTCGCCTGGCGGATGCCGAGCACGTCGGCGATGTCCTGCGTGGACGCGCCGTGGTAACCGCGGCGCGCAAAGACCTTGGCCGCTGCCGCCAGCATCTCGGCGGCCCGGCGCTTGACCTTGCGCCTTGCAGCGCGCGCTACGACGACGGTTCGGCTGCGCATGCGGCGAATCCCCGTGGACGAGCGATTCTATAACACAATAGAATGGACATTCTATAGTTTGATAGAACTGGATGCGACAATGACCAACGGCCGCCCACCCTTCCGCGCCGACCACGTCGGCAGCCTTTTGCGCCCGCAGAGCCTGCGCCAGGCGTTTCGTGCGCACGCCGAGAAGAAAACGTCGGACGAGGATTTCCGCGCCGCACAA
>JBFLYF010000233.1:0-5175 GCA_040756795.1 Pseudomonadota bacterium | reverse complement strand
TTTACTCGCTCGCCGGCTTCGCCGGCGGCATGCTCGGGCCCTCGGTGTTCGGCCTGGCGCTGGACCTGGCCGGAGGCAAGGACAGCATGGCGGCGTGGGCCTGGGCCTACGGCGCGATCGGCGCCGGGTGCCTCGCCGCGCCGCTCGTCGTGCTCGCCCTCGGGCGCGCGCGGCCGGCGCGCTAGAATTGCCGCGGGAGGTGTCATGGAAAAGATCTGGCTGAAGAGCTATCCGCCCGGCTGGCCGGCGGAGGTCACCTGGAACCAGTACCGCTCGATCGGGGCCCTCTTCGAGGACAGCTGCCGCAAGTTCGCCGCCAAGCCCGCGTTTCACTGCATGGGCAAGACCATCAGCTTCGGCGAGCTGGACCGCCTGTCGCGCGATTTCGCCGCGTGGCTGCAGGCGAAGGGCCTGAAGAAAGGCGACCGCGTGGCGCTCATGATGCCGAACGTGCTGCAATACCCGGTGGCGCTGTTCGGGACGCTGCGCGCCGGCTACACGGTGGTCAACGTCAACCCGCTCTACACCGCGCGCGAGCTCGAGCACCAGCTGAAGGACTCGGGCGCCGTGGCGATCGTGATTCTCGAGAACTTCGCGCACACGCTGCAGGAAGTGCTCGCGGCGACGCCCGTGAAGCACGTCGTGGTCGCCTCCCTCGGCGACATGCTGGGCCTGAAGGGCCTGATCGTGAACTTCGTGGTGCGCAACGTGAAGAAGATGGTGCCGGCCTTCGACCTTCCCGGCGCGCTGCGCTGGAGCGAGGCGCTCGGCGCGGGCGCGGGCAAGGAGATGAAGCCCTTCGAGGTCGGCCACGAGGACATCGCCTTCCTGCAGTACACCGGCGGCACGACCGGCGTCTCCAAGGGCGCGATGCTGCTCCACCGCAACATCCTCGCCAACCTCGAGCAGGCCTCGGGCAACCTGTCCTCCGCGCTCGGCGGCGAGGACCCGGTGATCATCACCGCGCTGCCGCTCTACCACATCTTCTCGCTCACCGTGAACTGCCTGGTGATGGCGAAGATGGGGGGCCTGAACATCCTCATCACCAACCCGCGCGACATTCCGGCCTTCGTCAAGGAGCTGGGCAAGCACCGCTACAACCTGATCACCGGGGTGAACACGCTGTTCAACGCCTTCCTCAACAACCCGGACTTCCACAAGCTCGACTTCTCGCACGTCAAGCTCTGCGTCGGCGGCGGCATGGCGGTGCAGCAGGCGGTCGCGGACAGGTGGAAGGAGGTCACCGGCAAGGTGCTGCTCGAGGGCTACGGCCTCACCGAGACCTCGCCGGTCGCGACGATGAACCCGCACGACCTGAAGGGCTACACCGGCTCGATCGGCCTGCCGGTGCCCTCGACCGACATCGTATTGCGCGACGACAACGACAAGGACGTGCCGCTCGGCCAGCCGGGCGAGATCTGCATCCGCGGGCCGCAGGTGATGCCGGGCTACTGGCAGCGCCCCGACGAGACCGCGAAGGTGCTCGGCAAGGACGGGTTCCTGCACACCGGCGATGTCGGCATCATGGACGAGAAGGGGTTCGTGCGCATCGTCGACCGCAAGAAGGACATGATCCTGGTGTCGGGCTTCAACGTGTATCCCAACGAGATCGAGCAGGTGGTGGCGATGCACCCGGGCGTGCTGGAAGTCGCGGCGATCGGCGTCGCGGACGAGAAATCGGGCGAGGTGCCGAAGCTCTTCGTCGTGAAAAAGGACCCGGCGCTCACCGAGGCCGACATCCTCAAGCACTGCGCCGAGCAGCTCACCGGCTACAAGCGCCCGAAGTACGTCGAGTTCCGCACCGAGCTGCCGAAGACCAACGTCGGCAAGATCCTGCGCCGCGCGCTGCGCGACGAGAAGAAAGCCGCGGCCTGAGCGCGGGGGCGAGAGTGCCCCTGCTTGGTGCGGCCGCCCTGCTGCTGTCGTTCGATATCGCCGAGGAGGCGATCGCCGAGCACGACAGGTGGCATACGCACGAGCATCTGCGGGAGAGGCTTTCCATCCCGGGCTTTGCGCGCGGAACGCGGTGGGTGGCGCTGCGCGGGCAGCCCAGATACTTCGTGATGTACGAGGTGGAGGCGCTCGCGACCCTCACCTCGCAGGCCTACCTCGAGCGGCTGAACAATCCGACCCCCTGGACCGCGCAAATAATGCCGCACTACCGGGGCATGACGAGGGGCTTGTGCTCGGTGACCGGGAGTTCCGGATTCGGCACGGGTCACGTCGGCTTGCTGGTTCGCTTCACGCCGCGGGAAGGCGCGGCGGCTGCGCTGCGCGAGTGGCTGCTGCGGGACGTGCTTGCGCAACTGCCCTCGAGGCCCGGGATCGGCGGCGCGCATCTTTTCGAAAGCGCGCAGGCGCCGCCGATGACCGCCGAGCAGCGCATCCGCGGCGCCGACGCCGGCTTCGGCTGGGCGCTGTTTGTCACGGGCTACGACCGGGACGCCCTGGCGGGTCTGATGAGCGAGCTTGGCAAGGCGCGCTTCGAAGAGCATGGCGCCAGCGGTGTCGTCGAGGCGGTGTACCGATTCGACTACTCGCTTACCGATCGCGAGGTCTGAGCGGCGCGCGTGACCCCGCAGTCGAATCTCCTTCGCGGCCTCGGCTGGATCACGGTGTCGGTCCTGTGCTGGGTGCCGCTGTTTCCGGTCGCCAAGCGCGTGCTGCCGGTGGTGGACGCGTTCGCGATGGGCACGGTGCGCTACGCGATCGGCATCGTGCTGCTGCTCGGCCTCGTTGCGCTGCTCGAGGGGCGGCGGGCGCTCAGCTACGAGGGGCGCTTCTGGCAGGCGGCGCTCTACGGCCTGATCGGCATCACCGGTTTCAACGCTTTCGTCTGGTACGGGCTCACGTTCACGCGCCCGGAGCACGCGGCGATCCTGATGGCTACGCAGACGCCGCTGATCGCGCTCATCCTCTGGGCGACGCGCGGCCTGCGCCCCGCGCGCTTCACGCTCGGCTGCATCACGGCGGCCTTCGCGGGCGTGCTGCTGGTGGTGACGAAAGGCGACCTCATCGGCGGCTTCAGCGGCGGCGCGCTCGTGGGAGACCTGCTCGTGTTCTTGGGCGCACTCTCGTGGATCGCGTACACGCTCGCCGCGGCGCGCTTCGCGAGCTGGTCGCCGCTGCGCTGGACCGCGCTCACCTGCCTGCCCGGGACCGCGGGCCTTTTTCTTGTCAATGTTGTTGCAGTTGAGGCAGGGATCGCGAGCATCCCGACTTCACTCGAATTGGGCTCCATCGCCTGGCAGATCGCCTATTTCGCGATCGGCACGGTAGTGCTGGGCGTGCTCGGCTTCAACTTCTCGGTGAAATACCTCGGGCCGCTCAACACGATGCTGACGCTCAACCTCGTGCCGGTAGGGGTGTTCGCGATCGAGGCCGCGCTCGGGCGCAGCTTCACGCCGGTCGAGCTCGGCGGCGCCGCGCTCGTCATCGGCGCGCTGGTGGCGAACAATCTCTATTTGCGGGGCAGAAGCCGCAGCAGGTGATGCGGCTCGGCCTCGAGCGCCTTGCGCGCCATGCGCATCGGGATGTACTCGTTCTTCGCCCAGGCCTCGGTGAAGGCGTCGTAGTGCGGCGAGAGCAGGTTGCCCGACTGGCCGCCGGAGTGGATGTAGAGCGAGTTCTCGAGGTCGGCGAAGTCGTAGATCGCGCGCAGGCTCGCGGCATGGCGGTTGGCGAACGGCTCCTCGGCGTCGTAGAGGTTCGCGCGCCCCACGTTCACGGTGTAGTCGTCGCCGGGCGAGGGCACGCGGATGTCGAACAGCTTCGCGAGCCGCGGCTGGCGCCCGAGCGGCCGGTGCTCGTGGCGCGCGGCGTGCGCCGTGCCCCAGCGCCAGCCTGAAAGGTCGGCGCCGTAGCGCTTCCTCAGGTCGGCGAGCGCGGCCTCCAGCGACACCGCGAGCAGCTCCTCGCAGGTCTCCGGCGCGGGCGTGCGCACGTCGTCGCACCAGGGCGCGTGGCTCGCCTCGCCCGAGAGCACTCCCGAGACGAACACGGCGCGCGAGCGCCAGTTCTGGCGGAACGCCCCGCCCAGCTCGTCGGCGTAGAGCGCGCGCGCGAGCTCGCGCCACCACGCCCAGGCGATCAGCGGCTCGGCGCGCTCGGGCGCCATCGCGCCGTCCCATCTGGCGAGCAGCGCGAGCGCCTCGCGCGCCGGCTCGCTCCTCGGGCGCGTGGCGAGCAGGCGCGGCAGCAGATCGCGCATGGCGAGCGAGGCGACGTCGGCCTGGATGCGCGCGAAGCTTCCCACGCTGTGGCGCGGCTCGGCATCGAGCAGCGCGCGGATGCGGTCGGCGCGGTACGGCGGCTGCCACTCGGCGCTGATGAAGTGCGGGTAGTCCTGCGGCGTGACCCGGTGGTTCGCGGTGACGAGGACCCCGTCCTCGGGGTTGTAGCTGCGCGGCAGCGCATCGAACGGCAGGTAGCCGTCCCAGTCGTACTTCGCGAGCCAGCCCGGCGCGGGCGCCTGCCCCTTGAGGTCGTTCTCGGGCTTCCTCACCGGGACGCGGCCCGCGGCGACGAAGCCGATGTTGCCCGCGCTGTCGGCGTAGACCATGTTCTGCTGCGGCGTGTGGAAGTCGCGCGCCGCCTCGAGGAACGCTTCCCAGTCGTGCGCGCGCGCGATCTTCAGCGCGGCCTGCGCGGTGCGGTCATCCGCAGCAAGCGCGGTCCAGGCGAACGCGAGCACGTGGCCGCGCGGCGCGAGCTCCTGCGCCGGGCGCAGCACGTCGGAGATCACCGGGCCGTGGCGCGAGACGCGCACGCGCAGCTTCTCGGCCGCCCCGCCCTTGACGCGGATCGTCTCCTCGATCACCTCGAAGGCGCGCGGCCCCTCGGGCGCGAGGTAGCCGCCCGCGGCGTCGAGCTTCTCGATGTACAGGTCCTGCACGTCGGGGCCGGTGTTGGTGAAGCCCCAGGCGATGCGCTCGTTGCGGCCGAGTACCACGGCGGGAACGCCGGGGAGCGTGGCGCCGATCACGTTCACCCCGGGCGCCGAGAGGTGCGCGAAGTACCACACCGGCGGCGCGGTGAGCCCGAGGTGCGGGTCGTTGGCGAGCAGAGGCTTGCCGCTCGCGCTGCGCGCGCCCGACACCACCCAGTTGTTGGAGCCGTGTCCCTCGTTGTCGGCCAGAAATTCGGGGACGGAGCCCGATCTCGCCGAGATCGGGC
>JBFLYF010000232.1:0-5207 GCA_040756795.1 Pseudomonadota bacterium | reverse complement strand
GCCGCTCCTTCGCGTAGGCGAGCGCGCGCTGGAAAGCGCGCTCGGCGATGGCGACGCCTTCGAGCCCGACGCTGAAGCGCGCCGAGTTCATCATCACGAACATGTAGGCGAGGCCCCTGTTCTCCTCGCCCACCAGGTACCCCACCGCGTCCTCGAACACCATCACTGCGGTGGGGCTGGCATGGATGCCGAGCTTGTGCTCGATCGAGGCGCACTTGGCGCGGTTGCGCTCGCCGAGCGAACCGTCGGCGTTCACCAGGAACTTCGGCACCACGAAGAGCGAAATCCCCTTCACCCCCTCGGGCGCATCGGGCGTGCGCGCGAGCACCAGGTGCACGATGTTCTCCGCCAGGTCGTGCTCGCCGTAGGTGATGAAGATCTTCTGCCCGGAGATGAGGTAGTGATCCCCTTTCGGCACCGCTCTGGTTCGCACCAGCGCCAAGTCCGAACCCGCCTGAGGCTCGGTGAGGTTCATGGTCCCGGTCCAGGTGCCGGCGACCATCTTCTCGAGGTAGGTCCTCTTCAGCGCCTCCGACCCGGCGAGCTCGAGCGCGTGGATCGCGCCCTGCGTGAGCAGCGGGCAGAGCGAGAAGGACATGTTGCTCGAGGTGAGCATCTCCTCCACCGCGGTCGCCACCAGCTTCGGCAGCCCCTGCCCGCCCCATTCGGGCTCGAACGGCAGCGCCGACCAACCACCCTCCGCGTATTGGCGATAGGCCTGCTTGAAGCCCTTGGGCGTGGTGACCTCGCCGTCGCGCCAGACCGACCCTTCTTCATCACCAGAATGATTCAAAGGATCAAGGACTTCCGAGGCGAACTTCGAGGCTTCCTCGAGGATCGCATCCACGGTGTCCGGGGTCGCTTCCTCGTAGCCCGGGAGCTTCGCCACTTCGGCAAGCCCGGCGAGCTCGCCGAGCACGAACCGCATGTCCTTGAGCGGGGCCGTGTAGGCGCTCATTTCTTCAGCTCCTCCACGAGCTCCGGCACCACCTTGAAGAGGTCGCCCACGATGCCGTAATCGGCGACCTGGAAGATCGGCGCCTCCTCGTCCTTGTTGATGGCGACGATGACGCGGCTGTCCTTCATGCCGGCGAGGTGCTGGATGGCGCCCGAGATCCCTACCGCCACGTACAGCTCCGGGGCGACGATCTTGCCCGTCTGCCCCACCTGCCAGTCGTTGGGCACGAAGCCCGCGTCCACCGCGGCGCGCGAGGCGCCCATCGCCGCGTTCAACCGGTCGGCGAGCGGCTCGAGGATCTTGAAGTTGTCGCCCGAGCCCATGCCGCGCCCGCCCGAGACCACGACGCGTGCGGAAGTCAGCTCGGGGCGCTCGGACTTCGCGACTTCGCGCCCCACGAAGCTCGACAGGCCGCTGTCGGGCGGCGCAGCTACTTCCTGCACCGGCGCCGAGCCCCCGGTGGCGGCGACCGCGTCGAAGCCGGTCGCGCGGACCGTGATCACCTTGACCTTGTCCGTGGATTTCACGGTGGCGAGCGCGTTGC
This sequence comes from Pseudomonadota bacterium, assembly GCA_040756795.1. Lineage (GTDB taxonomy): Bacteria > Pseudomonadota > Gammaproteobacteria > Burkholderiales > SG8-39 > RBG-16-66-20. The sequence goes on along the minus strand of JBFLYF010000232.1, from coordinate 3,705 downwards.
CGGCGTAGATCGGCCGCACGAAGGTGTCGGGCGATTCCACCGCGATGATGTCCGAGACCTGCTGGCTGTCGAGCAGCGCCGCGGCGCGCGGCATCACGTTCTTGCCGTTCGAGGTCGCCGGCGCGAGCAGGTGCGTGTAGTTCTTCGCCAGCGAGACGAGCAGCGCCGCGACGTTCTCCGCGATCTCGTCGTCCAGCGCCTTGGCGTCGGCGTGCAGCACGCGCTTCACCGCCGGCACCGCGGCGGCGGCCTTCGCCGCCTCGGCGCAGCCGTGGCCCGCGACCAGGAGGTGGACCTCGGCGTCCAGCTTCTGCGCCGCGCCGATGCAGCTCAGCGTCGCTTTCTTGAGCGCCTTGTTGTCGTGCTCCGCGAAGACGAGGACGGCCATCAGATGACTTTCGCTTCGTTGCGCAGCTTCTCGACCAGCGCCCTGGCGTCGCGCACCTTCGCGCCTGCCTTGCGCCTGGGCGGCTCGACCACCTTGAGCGTCTGCAGGCGCGGCGCCACGTCCACCCCGAGCGCCTCGGGCTTCACCGTCTCGAGCGGCTTCTTCTTCGCCTTCATGATGTTGGGCAGCGTCACGTAGCGCGGCTCGTTGAGGCGCAGGTCGGTGGTCACCACCGCGGGCAGCTTGACCGAGATCGTGTCCAGGCCGCCGTCGACCTCCCGCGTGACCTGTGCCTTGTCCTTCTCCAGGATGACCTTGGAGGCGAAGGTCGCCTGCGGCCAGCCGAGCAGCGCGGCGAGCATCTGCCCGGTCTGGTTGGCGTCGTCGTCGATCGCCTGCTTGCCGAGGATCACCAGCCCAGGGGATTCTTTCTTACATAGAGAAGCGAGAATCTTGGCAACGGCCAAAGGCTGCAGCTCCACCCCGGTCTCTACGAGAATCGCCCGGTCGGCGCCGATGGCGAGCGCGGTGCGCAGCGTCTCCTGGCAGGCCTGCACGCCGCAGGACACGGCGACGATCTCGGTGACGGCGCCCGCTTCCTTCAGGCGCACCGCCTCCTCCACCGCGATCTCGTCGAACGGGTTCATCGACATCTTCACGTTGGCGGTCTCCACGCCGCTGCCGTCGGGCTTGACGCGCACCTTGACGTTGAAGTCGACCACGCGCTTGACGCTCACAAGGACTTTCATCGGAGCCGGGAGGGAAAGGGGGTGAGGAAATTATACCGTTCGCCCCGCCACGGGAATGTCGCCCCTGCGACGTTTCAAACGCGCCTCAGCGCATCCGCGGCGCGAGCTGGACCCCGGGCGGCGCGGGGATGCTCGCCGGCACGAAGAAGTCCGGGGCGAGCTGCGCCGAGGGGTCGACGCGGTACTTGTCGAAGTCGCGCTCGCCGTGCTCGTAGAGCAGCGTGTCGTCGATGCAGAAGCGCCCGGTGAAGCTCTTCGCGTCCTGCGTCAGGATGAGGTGCGCGGCGTCGCCCATGATCGCGGGCGTGCGGCTCATGCGCATCAGCGCGTCGCCGCCGAGCAGGTTCTTCACCGCCGCGGTGGCGATGGTGGTGCGCGGCCAGAGCGCGTTCACCGCGATGCCGTCGCGCGCCAGCTCCCCCGACAGGCCGAGCGCGATGATGCTCATGTTGAACTTGGCCATCGAGTAGGCGACGTGCGGCGCGAACCATTCGACGCGCATGTCGAGCGGCGGCGAGAGCATCAGGATGTGGGGGTTCACGCCCTTCCTGAGGTGCGGGATGCAGGTCTTGGAGACGAGGAACGTGCCGCGCGCGTTGATGCCGTGCATCAGGTCGTAGCGCTTCATCTCGGTGGCGGTGCTCGGCGTGAGCGAGATCGCGCTCGCGTTGTTGACGCAGATGTCCAGCCCGCCGAAGGCCTCGACCGCCTTCGCCACCGCGGCCTCGACCTGGTCCTCGAAGCGGATGTCGCAGGCGATCGGCAGCGCCCGGCCTCCCGCCTTCTCGATCGCCTCGGCCGCGGTATGGATCGTGCCCTCGAGCTTCGGGTTGGGCTCCGCGGTCTTCGCCGCGATCGCGATGTTGGCCCCGTCGCGCGCCGCGCGCAGCGCGATCGCCAGCCCGATGCCGCGGCTCGCGCCGGTGATGAAAAGCGTCCTGCCCTTGAGCGTCGCCACGAAACCCCCTTGGCGTTCATTATAATTGCCGCTCCGATGCTCAAGGACAAAGTCGCAGTCGTCACCGGCGCGGGCGGCGGGATCGGGCGCGACTTCGCGCTCGCCATGGCGGCCAATGGCGCGAAGGTGGTGGTCAACGACGTCGGCGCCTCGGTCTCCGGCGAGGGCCAGGACGCCGGCCCGGCGCAGAAGGTGGTCGACGAGATCAAGGCAAAGGGCGGCGCGGCGGTGGCGAGCACCGACAGCGTCGCCGAGTGGGAGTCGGCGAATCGCATTGTCAGGTGCGCCGTTGATTCGTTTGGAAAAATCGACGTCGTCGTCAATAACGCGGGAATCCTGCGCGACCGCTTCTTCTTCAACATGTCGGTGGAGGAATGGCGCGCGGTCATCGACGTGCACCTGAACGGCACCTTCTACGTCTCGCGCGCCGCGGCGCCCTACTTCAAGAGCCAGGGCTCCGGCCGCTACATCAACATGACCTCGACCTCGGGCCTGGTGGGCAACTACGGCCAGGCCAACTACGCCGCCGCCAAGCTCGGCATCGCGGCGCTCTCCAAGTCGATGGCGCTCGACATGGCGAAGTACAAGGTCACCTCGAACTGCATCTCGCCGTTCGCCTGGAGCCGCATGATCGGCACCATCCCGGCCGACACGCCCGAGCAGAAGGCGCGGCTGGAGAAGTTGAAGCGCATGGAAACCGCCAAGATCGCGCCGCTCGCCGTGTACCTCGCGAGCGACGCGGCGCGGGACGTGACCGGCCAGATCTTCGCGGTACGCGCCAACGAGATCTTTCTCATGTCGCAGAGCCGGCCGCTGCGCTCGGTGCACCGCGCCGAGGGCTGGACGCCGGAGGCGATCGGCGAGCAGGCGATCCCGGCGCTGCGCACGCATTTCTACGCCCTCGAGCGCTCGCAGGACGTGTTCTCCTGGGATCCGATCTGAAGGCGGACCGAGGGGGAAACGGGCCACGGCGGGGGACAGTCGCTTGGAAAAGAAGCAGTTCGGGCGCTACGTCATCGTCGCCGAGCTCGGCCGCGGCGCCATGGGCGCGGTGTACCGCGCCGTAGACCCCCTGATCGAGCGCGACGTCGCGATCAAGACGCTGCTGCCGCACCTGCCGCCGGAGGTGATGGACGAGGTGCGCCAGCGCTTCCTGCGCGAGGCGCGCTCGGCGGGCCGGCTCAACCACCCCAACATCGTCACCATCTACGACGTCGGCGAGCAGGACGGCGTCGCCTACATCGCGATGGAGCTGCTCGAGGGCCGCTCGCTGCAGCAGATCCTGCGCGAGCCCGGGCCGCTGCCGCCGGCGCGGGCGGCCGATCTCGTGGCGCAGGTGGCCGACGGCCTGGACGTCGCGCAGCGCTTCGGCATCACGCACCGCGACATCAAGCCGGCGAACATCATGGTCACCGCGGACTGGCACGCCAAGCTCACCGACTTCGGCGTCGCGCGCATCGCCGAGTCTTCGATGACGCAGACCGGCTCGGCGCTCGGCTCGCCGAAGTACATGGCGCCCGAGCAGGTCACCGGGCAGAAGGTGGACCCGCGCTCCGACATCTTCTCGCTCGGCGTGGTGCTCTACGAGATGCTCACGCGGCGCACGCCGT
>JBFLYF010000231.1:0-5212 GCA_040756795.1 Pseudomonadota bacterium | reverse complement strand
TCGCCCGCGACGTCGAACAGGTCCTTCACCGACACCGGCAGCCCGTCCACGGGCGAGCGCACGACGCCGCGCTTGCGCAGGGCGTCGGCGTGATCCGCGTCGGCGCGCGCGCTCTCGGCGCACACCTGCATGAACGCGCGCTCGCCCTCGAGCGCCGGATCGGCGATGCGCGCGAGCGCCTGCTCGAGGAGGGCTCGGCTCGTGGTGCGGCCGGCCGCGAGATCGGCGCCGAGCGCCGCTACGGTCCACATGGCGCCGAGTCTAGCGCACAATATTCGCCATGCTCGCGAGCGCCGCGGAGCGACTCGGCCGGCTGCTGTTCGGCGGCAGCTGCTTCCTGTGCAGGGGCAGGGCGCAGGGCATCCTGTGCGCGCAGTGCGACGCGGACCTGCCGCGCCTCGGCGGTGGCCTCTGCCCGCGCTGCGCGCTCGCCTCGCCCGCGGGCGAGCTCTGCGGCCGGTGCCTCGCCCGGCCGCCCCAGTACGACGCCACGCGCGCCGCGCTCGACTACCGCTTCCCCGCGGACGTGCTGATCCAGGCGCTCAAGTTCCGCTCGGAGCTCGCGCTCGCGCCCTTTCTCGGAGGTTTGTTTTCTGAATGCCTGCCAAGGGAAAACGTGGACTGCATCGTCCCCGTGCCATTGTCCTCGCGGCGGCTCGCCGAGCGCGGCTTCAACCAGGCGCTCGAGATCGCGCGCCATGTCGCGCGCGCGAGCGGGGCGCGCCTCGCGCCGGAGTTGTGCGAGCGCACGCGCGATACGCCCGCGCAGCTGGGGCTGCCTTCCCCGGAAAGGATGCGCAACGTGAAGGGCGCGTTCCACTGCCCGCGCCTCCTCGAGGGCCTGCGGATCGCGGTGCTGGACGACGTCATGACCACGGGGGCGACGCTCGAGGCGGTGGCCGCCGAGCTCAAGCGCGCCGGCGCGGCGCGCGTCGTCAACTGGGTGGTGGCGCGCACCCCGCCGCCCGACTGATGCTCGGCATCGTCCTCGTGCACCCCGAGATTCCGCCGAACGCGGGCAACGTCATCCGCCTCGCGGCGAACACCGGCGCGCGCCTGCACCTCGTGGAGCCGCTCGGCTTCTCGATGGACGACAAGCAGCTCCGGCGCGCCGGGCTCGACTACCACGAGCACGCGAGCGTGAAGCTGCACAAGGACTGGAAGTCCTGCCTCGAGTTTCTGGAAGGCAGGAGGCTTTTTGCGCTCACGACCAAGGCAAAGGGCAACCTTTTCCGGATGCGCTTCCGGGAGAACGACGTTTTCGTCTTCGGCTCGGAGACGGCAGGCCTGCCGCCGGACATTCTCGGGAAGTTCCCCGAGAAAAACCGATTCAGGATCCCGATGCGTCCCGGCAACCGCAGCCTCAACCTCTCCAATGCGGTCGCGGTCGTCGTGTACGAAGCGTGGCGCCAGCTCCGTTTCGCGGGCGCAGGATGAACTGCGCGGATTCGGGAGATCAGGCCGCGCGCATCAGCTCGCGCGCATGCGCGATCTCACCCTGACCGACAGGACGGACTTGGGAGGCCGCGAGGGTAACGATCGCGACTGTAGCTCCGTCAAGCGCAGTGAACTCGACTTCGTATGCCTGCGCCCCCGAGTGCACCAGGACGACGGTGCCGACGTCGCCTCGCGCCAAGCCGTGTTCAGGCAGATCGCACTCCAGAATGACGTCGTCAAGCTCGCGAATCATCGGGCTTTCCTCTCGAGCGGATAGGCCGTGGCAAAGCGTGGCACCACGGCTCCGCGACTTATAAACCATACGCTGCGCACGTTCAAGGCGCTGCCATCCGGCGCCCCAAGGGGCCCGTCGATCACGTAGCGGGTGCCGTAGGCGGACTCCTCGACCCGCGAGGCCGGGTTCCCGGCTGCGTGCGCGCGCAGCGCGGCGGCCAGGACCTGCCATTCATCCGCGTTGAATCCGTGTTTGCCGAAGAATGCCGCTTTGCTCTTTCCCGCCCGATGTGTCGGCGAGAGGAGATAGCCGATGATCTTCTCTGCCGCGATCTCCGCGGCTTCTACGTAGGGGAGCTTCACGCGGTCGGTAGGTGCGTGCAGGGTTCATGGGAACAACGCGGCCGAACGCCCGCCCGTTGACACTACGGCCCGGTTACTCCGCCTTCGGGTCGCGCGCGAGCAGCTGCTCGACCGCCTGCGGCGGGCTGAGCTTGCCTTGCAGCACCGCGTCCACCGCGGCGGTGATCGGCATCTCGACGCCGAGCTTTTGCGCGCGCGCGAGCGTCGCGTGCGCCGAGCTCACGCCCTCGGCGACGTGGCCGAGCGCGGCGACGATCCCGGCGAGCGGCTTGCCGCCGGCGAGCTCGAGGCCCACGCGCCGGTTGCGCGACAGGTCGCCGGTCGCGGTGAGGATGAGGTCGCCCGCGCCGGTGAGACCCATCACCGTCTCGGGGCGCGCACCGAGCGCAACGCCGAGGCGCGAGAGCTCCGCGAGGCCGCGCGTGATGAGCGCCGCGCGCGCGTTCTGCCCGAGGCCCAGGCCGTCGCAGATGCCGACCGCGATCGCGAGCACGTTCTTCACCGCGCCGCCGATCTCGACGCCGATCAGGTCCTGCGAGCGGTACACGCGCAGCCGCCCGCCGTGCAGCTCTTCGGCCGCGCGCGCGGCGAACCCGGCATCGCTCGAGGCGAGCGTCAGCGCGCAGGGCAGGCCGCGCGCCACCTCGAGCGCGAACGAAGGCCCGGCGAGCGCCCCGCAAGGCGCCGTGACGCCGCAAGCGGCGACGATCTCGTGCGGCAAGGCGCCGCTTTGCTGCTCGAAGCCCTTGCATAGCCAGAGAAACGGGGTCGAGGAAGAGACCTTCTTCAGGACATCCCTGAAACCTGCCACCGGCGTGGCGATGAGAAGCAGCTCGGCGCCAGAGACGGATTTCTCCAGATCGGAGCCGATCCGGACCGATTCAGGAAGCTCGATCTCGGGCAAGTAGCGCGCATTGCGGCGCTCAACGGCGAGCGCCTTGGCCTGCCCGGGATCGCGCGCCCAAAGGCGCACCTCATGGCGCGCACCGAGCACCGCGGCGAGCGCCGTGCCCCACGCGCCCGCCCCGAGGATCGCGAGCGCCGCCACGCGCGCGCCCTCTAGCCTCCCCAGACCTGGCCGGGGCGCGCGTAGCCCGTGGCGCCGTCGGCGTGGCGCACGCGCAGCCAGCCGCCGGGCGCGGCTTCGAGCAGCTCCAGCACCACGTTCTGCGCCGCGCTGAAGGCGAGCGGCGCGCCCTCCTCGGGCCGCACGCGCGCCTCGAGCAGCGGCGCCGTGACCAGCACCATGCGCTTGTCGCCGAGCGACTTCTTCTCGATCCAGGTGAGCGCGCCGGTGTGATCGCGCACCTTGATCCAGGATTCGAGGCTCACGATCACCTCGAGCGGATAGTTGCGCTGCACGACAAAGAGCGGGGTCGCCGCGCGCGAAGGCGCGTCGTAGAGCACGGCCGCGCCCTCCTGCACCGAGCGGAAGTCCGCGGCGCATGCGCCGCCCGACACCAGGAGCAGGACGGGCAGAACCGTTCTCACTGCGCGACCTCGATGCGCGGGCCGCCGGAGGCCTGCTGCTGGCGCTGCAGGTAGATCTGCTCGAAGGACACCGGCGCGAGCACCACCGGCGGGAAGCCGGCGCGCGTCACCAGGTCCGAGATCGCCTCGCGCACGTAGGGATAGAGGATGGTCGGGCAGCCGATGCCGAGCAGCGGATCGAGGTCCTCCTGCGGCACGCCGCGCACCGAGAAGATGCCGGCCTGCGCGGCCTCGGCGAGGAACACCGTCTTCTCGCCCGCGCGCGCCGTCACCGTGACCGTGACGGTGACCTCGAACATGCCCTCGGCGAACTGCGCGGCCGCGCTGCGCACCTGTACCTCGAGCTGCGGCGCCTCCTCCATCTTGACGAACACTTGCGGCGCGTTCGGCACCTCGAGCGACAGGTCCTTGACGTAGAGCTTCTCGATCTGGAAGGAAGGCGCCTGGCTGCCGGGGGACTGCTGGGGTTCGCTCATGTCTCGCCTTCCAGTAAGGGGTCGAGCTCGCCGGCGCGCTCGAGCGCGTGCAGCTCGTCGCTGCCGCCGATGTGGCGGCCGCCGATCCAGATCTGCGGCACGGTCCACCGGCCGCTCCTTTGCTGCATCTCGGCGCGCCGCCCGGGCTCGAGATCCACGCGCACCCGCTCGATCGCTGCCACGCCCTTGCGCGCGAGCAGCCGCTCCGCCGCCTGGCAGTAGGGGCACGCGGCCGTGCAGTACATCAGCACGCGCGCCATCGCGCAAGTCTCATCTCTCCGCCCTCATTTCTCGACCGGAAGCCCGGCTTGCAGCCAGGCCGGGTAGCCTCCGGCGAGATTGTGCACGTTGCCGAAGCCGAGCTTGCGCAGGGCCGCGATCGCGCCGCCGGCGCGGTGCGGCTCGGCGGCGTAGACGATCACCGGCTTCGCCTTGTGCTTCTCGAGCTCGGCCGCGCGCCGCTCGAAGTCGGCGAGCGGCAGGTTGCGCGCGCCGAGCACGTGGCCCCTGGCGTACTCGTCGGCCGTGCGCAGGTCGATCACCACGGCGTCCTCGCGGTTCATCAGCTGCGTCGCCTGGAGCGTGCTCACCCACGGGCCGCCGGCGCCGCGGCGCACGAGCGGCCAGATGAGCATCGCGCCCGAGACGAACGCGACCACGATGAGGAAGATGTTCTTCTGGATGAATTCCATGGGGAGCGTGCCATTATAATTCAGCGCATGCACAGGCTCGTGCTGCTGCGGCACGGCGAGTCGGACTGGAACCGCGAGAACCGCTTCACCGGCTGGACCGACGTCGATCTGTCGGCGCAGGGCGTGGAGGAGGCGCGCGCCGCGGGGCGCCAGCTGCGCGCCGCGGGCTACAGCTTCGACCTCGCGTTCACCTCGGTGCTGAAGCGCGCGATCCGCACGCTGCACCTCGCGCTCGAGGAGCTGGACCTCGAGTGGATCCCAGAGGAGAAGAGCTGGCGCCTGAACGAGCGCCACTACGGCGCGCTGCAGGGCCTGAACAAGTCCGAGACCGCGGCGAAGTTCGGCGAGGCGCAGGTGCTCGCCTGGCGGCGCAGCTACGACACGCCGCCGCCGGCGCTCGAGCCGGCCGACGTGCGCAGCGCGGCGCGCGATCCGCGCTACGCCGGCGCCGCGGTGCCGCTCAGCGAGTGCCTCAAGGACACCGTGGCGCGCGTCATTCCCTACTGGGAGGGCGCGATC
>JBFLYF010000230.1:0-5217 GCA_040756795.1 Pseudomonadota bacterium | reverse complement strand
AGCCCGATTTCCCGGCAAATCGCGCTGAACTGAAATCGGGCTCCGTCCCCGAACTTCCTACTTCGCCTATTCCGCGGGGACGGTGACGGTCAGCTCGCGCAGCAGGCCGCCGCCTTCCACGCTGCCGGTGACGGTGCCCTCGCCGCGCATGCGGCGCAGGCAGTACTCGCGCTCGTCGGCGCGCTGGTGGAACTCGCAGCGCGCGAGGCGGTTGCGCTCGAAGTCGCCGCCCTCGTCGCTCAGCGTGCCGCGGCGCGCCTCGATCTGCGCGGCGCCGGCTTCGCGCCTGCAGGTGGTGCGATCATCGCCCGAGAGGCTCTCGCACCCGGCGCGCTCCTCGAGGAAGCGCTGGTGGATCGCGGAGGACTCGCCGCTGCCCTTGGCGCCCGCGGCCGATGCCGGGAGCGCGATGGCGCCGAGCACGGCGAGCGCGAGGATGCTGATGGGCACAGGCGACATGGGGTTCTCCTTTCGAGGAATCTCGGCAATGCTTTGACGTCTTGCGGCCGCCGGGGTTCACGCGCCGCTCAGTAGACCGCCGGCACGTACATCTCCTTCGGGATCGGGCCGCGGTGGTACTCGGGGTTGTGCACGCGCTGCGGCAGCGTCACCGCGGGGTGCGGCGCGACGCCGTAGGGCACCTGCGTCAGCAGGTGCGCGATGCAGTTCAGGCGCGCGCGCTTCTTGTCGTCGGCCTGCACCACCCACCAGCGCGCCTCGGGGATGTGGGTGCGCTCGAGCATCGCCTCCTTCGCCTTGGTGTACGCCTCCCAGAGGCGGCGCGACTCGAGGTCCATCGGCGAGAGCTTCCACTGCTTGAGCGGGTCGTGCAGGCGCATCTTGAAGCGCAGGTGCTGCTCGGCGTCGCTGATCGAGAACCAGTACTTGATGAGGACGATGCCCGAGCGCACCAGCATGCGCTCGAATTCCGGGCAGTCGTGGAAGAACTGCGCGTATTCCTCGTCGCTGCAGAAGCCCATCACGTGCTCCACGCCGGCGCGGTTGTACCAGCTGCGGTCGAACAGCACGATCTCGCCGCCCGCGGGCAGGTGCGCGGCGTAGCGCTGGAAGTACCACTGGCTCTGCTCGCGCGCGCTCGGCGCGGGCAGGGCGGAGACGCGGCAGACGCGCGGGTTGAGCCGCTGCGTGATGCGCTTGATGACGCCGCCCTTGCCCGCGGCGTCGCGCCCCTCGAACAGCACCACCACCTTGAGCTTCTGGTGCACGACCCAGTCCTGCAGCTTCACCAGCTCGGCCTGCAGGCGGAACAGCTCCTTGAAGTAGCGCTTGCGCTCGATGCCGACGCGCGGGCCGCGCAGGCCGGGGTGCTCGGAGATCTTGTCGAGCAGCCGCTCCATGCGCTCATCGTCGATCTCCATCTCCAGCTCCTCGTCGAAGCTGTCGAGCATGTCGCTCTGCACGCGCTGCGCGAGGGGGCCCGGGTCCTCGGGGCGGGACTTGTCCATGCGCCCCCATGATCAGGGCGCGGCGCGGCGCCCGATTTGAGGCATGTCAAAGTAACGTATCATCGTGCATGGCCGCCGCCGACGCCGTCTCGCTCACCCGCACGCTGCTCGGCTTCGACACCGTCAACCCGCCGGGCCGCGAGCGCGACTGCGCGCAGCTGGCGGGGGAGCTGCTGAAGGATCGCGGCTTCGCGGTCGAGTTCTTCGAGTACGAGCCGGGCAGGACGAGCGTCATCGCGCGCGCCGGCGGCTCGGACGCGAAAGCCCCGCTCTGCCTCACCGGGCACCTCGACGTGGTGCCGCTCGGCACGCGCAAGTGGTCCAGGGACCCGTTCAGCGGCGAGACCGACGGCGACAGGCTCTATGGAAGGGGCACGTCGGATATGAAGTCCGGCGTGGCCGCAATGCTTGTCGCATCCATGAATCTGGGCAAAACCCTGAAGAACTCCCCCGGGATCGTTCTCGTCCTCACCGCCGCGGAAGAGGGCGGCTGCATCGGCTCGAAGCACCTCGCGGCGCTGCCCAAGCTGATGGGCAGCGCGGGCGCGATCGTGGTGGGCGAGCCGACCTCGAACTACCCGATGGTCGGGCACAAGGGCTCGATCAAGTTCAGCGCCGCGTTCAGGGGCGTCTCGGCGCACGGCTCGATGCCGCAGCTCGGCGTCAACGCGATCTACAAGGCGGCGCGCGCCATCGCGCGGCTGGAAGCGTTCGAGTTCGGCGCGCGGCCGCACCCGGTGATGGGGGCGCCCACGCTCAACGTGGGCACGGTGGCGGGCGGAAGCGGGGTGAACCTGGTTCCCGATGCCGCCACCATCGGCGTGGATGTCCGGACCGTGCCGGGCATGGATCACGAGAAGCTGATTTCCCGTTTGAAAGAAATCCTGGGTGAAGGCGAAATCGACATCTTCTCGGATCTCGAGGCGGTGTGGACCGAGCCCGAGGAAGCCTGGGTGCGGAAAGTCTTCGAGATCTGCGAGCCGGTCCTGAAGGAAAAGCCGCAAGCCCGCACCGCGCCCTACATGACCGACGCGGCAAATCTGCTGAAAGTGTACGCGGGCGCGCCGGTGATCGTGCTCGGCCCGGGCGAGGCGGCGATGGCGCACCAGACCGACGAGTACTGCCACATGGAGCGCATCCGCCAGTCGGTGGCGATCTACGAGGCGATCATCCGCGACTGGTGCGGGGTTTAGAGGCTTCGAGGAGCGTCTCGGCGGCCGAGCGCGCGGCGCGCGCCACCGCAGGGTCGCCGCGCACGAGCGCCGTGGCGAGCACGCCCTCGGCGAGGAGCATGAGCTGCGTGGCGAGCGCATCCGCTTCGGCCACGCGCATGCGCTCGAGCAGCGCCTTGAACCAGAGCCGGCGCTGCTCCTTGAACTGCACGGCGATCGCGTGCGCCGGGTGCTTCGGGTCGCCGAGCTCGGTCACCGAGTTGACGTAGCGCTCCAGGCGCTCGAAGGCGCCGAGGATCTGCTCGCGCGCCGGCGCGTCCGAAGGCGGCAGCGGCCGGAAGCGCGCGGTGAGATAGGCGGCGATCAGCGCGTCCTTCGAGGGGTAGTGGTTGTACAGCGTGCGCTTGCTCACCCCGGCCTCGGCGGCGATCGCATCCACCCCGACCGCGCGAATTCCCTGCGAATAGAACAGCTTGTCCGCCGCGGCGAGGATGCGCGCCGCGGGGGCGGGGGCAGGATGGTGAAACGGCATCGCTAGAGGTACACAGGTCGGTGTAATATCGCTGTTCGGAGAATCATAGCGCAATGGCGTATAAAACGCACAGATCGGTTTACCTCCTCCTGATCCTGAGCGCGGTGATCATCGCGCTGTGCATGGGGCTGCGGCAGAGCCTCGGGCTGTTCATGCGGCCGATGACGCTCGAGCTCGGCATCTCGGCGGCGACCTTCGGCTTCTCGATCGCGCTGCAGAACATCGTCTGGGGCCTGTCGCAGCCCTTCGTGGGCGCGCTCGCCGACCGCTACGGCGCGCGGCCGGTGGTGATCGGCACCGCGCTCGTCTACGCCGCGGGCCTCGCGCTCATGGTGTTCTCCAGGAGCGTGCCCGCGGGCCTGGAGATCGCGGGCTTTCTCACCGGCATCGGCACCGCGGGCACCGGCTTCGGCGTGCTGATCGGCACCATCCAGCGCGCCACGCCGCCCGAGCGCCAGAGCCAGACCGTAGGCGCGGTGGCGGCCGCGGGCTCGCTCGGCACCATGCTGCTCGCGCCCGCCGGCCAGGCGCTGATCGACGGCTTCGGCTGGAAGGTGGCGTTGATTGCCTTCGCCGCCGTTGCCGCTTTCATGGCTGTTCTGGCATTGCCGATCAGGGAATTTTCTGTTGAAAGCCCGGAGCAAACAACCAAACCCAAGCAAAACCTCGGCGAGGCGCTGCGCGAAGCCCTCGGCCACCGCGGCTTTCTGTTCATGACGCTCGCCTTCTTCGCCTGCGGCTTCCAGCTGGTGTTCATCACCACGCACCTGCCGGCCTACCTGCAGATCTGCGGCGTCGCGCCGGGGGTGGGCGCGAGCGCGCTCGCGCTGATCGGGCTGTTCAACACCGTGGGCACCTACCTGTTCGGGCTGCTCGGCGCGCGCTACAGCCAGAAGCACCTGCTCGCCATGATCTATCTCCTTCGGACGCTCTTCATCGTGGCGTTCCTGCTCGCGCCGGTGAGCGCGGCCTCGACGCTCGTATTCGCCGCCGCGATGGGCTTCCTCTGGCTGGGCGTGGCGCCGCTGGTCAGCGGCATCGTAGGGCGCGTCTTCGGCCTCACGCACTTCAACACGCTCTACGGCATCGTGTTCCTCAGCCACCAGGTCGGCTCGTTCCTCGGCGCGTGGATGGGCGGCATCGTCTTCGACCGCTTCGGCAACTACGACGTCGCCTGGGGCGCGCTGATCGCGGTGGGCCTCGCGGCCTTCACGCTGCAGTGGGTGATGGACGAGCGCCCGCCCGCGGAGCGGCGGCGCGAGCCCGTGCCGGTCCCGGCATGAGCATGGAGAAGATCCTCGCGGGCGACGGAACCTCGATCGCCGCCCAGTTCAATATTCCGGAAGGAGAAATCAAGGGCGGCGTGCTCATCGTCGGCGCGATGGGCGTGCCGCAGTCGTTCTACCAGCCGCTCGCCGAGTGGCTGGCGGGCGAAGGCTATGCGGCGGCGACGTTCGACTACCGCGGCATGGGCGCCTCGCGCAACGGCTCGCTGCGCGGCCTGAAGGCCGACATCCTCGACTGGGCGCGCCTGGATGCCGCCGCGGCGCTGGAGGCGCTCGCCGCGCGCGCGCCGGGCGCGCCGCTCTACTGGATCGGGCACAGCCTGGGCGGGCAGATCCTGCCTTTCGTGCCGAACCTGGCGCGCGTCGCGAAGGCGGTGACGGTGGCGACCGGCAGCGGCTACTGGCTGGAGAACGCGCCGGGGCTGCGCTGGCGCGCCTGGTTCCTCTGGTACGTGGTGGCGCCGCTCGCGCTGCCGCTCGCCGGCTACTTCCCGGGCGCGCGCCTCGGCATGGTCGGCGACCTGCCGGCGGGCGTGATGCGCCAGTGGCGCCGCTGGTGCCTGCAGCGCGAGTACGCGGTGGGCGACGGCGAGCACGTGCGCGCGCAGTACGCGGCGGTGCGCACGCCGATCGTGTCGCTCTCGTTCCACGACGACGAGTTCATGTCGGCGCGCAACATCGAGTCGATCCACGGCTTCTACGTCAACGCGCCGCGCACCATGAAGCGCCTCGCGCCGCGCGAGGTCGGCGCGCGGCGCATC
>JBFLYF010000023.1:0-17843 GCA_040756795.1 Pseudomonadota bacterium | reverse complement strand
GGCGCTCGCCGCCTCGGCGGCCTGCGCCGGCGGGCAGAGCGCGAGCGCGAGCACGGCGGCAAGGACGGTGCGCAGGGGCATGGCAGGAAATCCGCGGGGCGAATTCTCGCATGCGCGCGGCGCGCGCCCGCTGCGGATTTCTTATGGCCGCCTAAGCCCCGTTGCTGGGAGGCGGCAAGCCTCGCTAACATGCGGATCATGCCGAAGCTCGCGGCCAACCTGTCGCTGCTCTATCCGCAGCTGCCGTTCCTCGAGCGCTTCGGCGCGGCGTCGGAGGCAGGCTTCCGCTACGTCGAGTACCAGTTTCCGTACGGCTTCGGCGGCGCCGCGCAGGTCGCCGAGCGCGCGCGCGCCGCGGGAGTCCAGGTGGTCCTGCACAACATTCCCGGTGGCGATTTCGCGAAGGGCGACCGCGGCATCGCCTGCCAGCCCGGGCGGGTGAGCGAGTTTCGCGATGGCGTCGAGCAGGCGATCGAATATGCCAAGGCCGCAGGCTGCCCGCGGCTGAACACGCTCGCCGGCATCGCGCCGGAGGGGGTGCCGCGCGGCAAGCTGAGGGAAACGCTGATCGAGAACCTGCGCTACGCGGCGGGAAAGCTCAAGGCCGCGGGCCTGACGCTGCTCACCGAGCCGTGCAATACGCGCACGATTCCCGGCTTCTTCCTGAACAGCTCCGCGGAAAGCATCGCAGTGATCGACGCGGCCGGAGCCGACAATCTGCTGCTGCAGTACGACATCTTCCACATGCAGATCGCAGAGGGCGACCTGGCGAAGACGATCGAGCGCCTGCTGCCGAGGATCGGTCACATGCAGCTCGCCGACGTGCCGGACCGCCACGAGCCGGGCACGGGCGAGATCAACTACGGCTGGCTGCTGCCGCACATCGACCGGCTCGGCTACGCGGGCTGGATCGGCTGCGAGTACGTTCCGAAGGGGGATACCACCGAGGGGCTGAAGTGGGCGACGCCTTACCTGAAGTAGATCGTCAAAGACAAAAGGAAGTCTCCGAAAGACTCCGGGAAATACTGCCGGAGCGCGCGGTGCTCTGGCAGGAGGAGGACACGCGCCCCTACGAGTGCGACGGCCTGACCGCCTACCGGCGCGTGCCGATGGTGGTCGCGCTGCCCGAGACCGAGGAGCAGGTGCAGCGCGTGCTGAAAACCTGCTCGGCGATGGGCGTTCCTGTCGTTCCGCGCGGGGCGGGAACCGGGCTCTCGGGCGGCGCGCTGCCCCCGGGCGACGGCGTGCTGCTGTCGCTCGCCAAGTTCATGCGCGTGCTGCGCCTCGACCCGCTGGCGCGCATCGCGGTGGTGCAGCCGGGGGTGCGCAACGCCGCGATCTCGGACATCGCCGCGCCGTTCGGCCTGTACTACGCGCCCGACCCCTCGAGCCAGATCGCCTGCACGATCGGCGGCAACGTCGCCGAGAACTCGGGCGGCGTGCATTGCCTCAAGTACGGCCTCACCGTGCACAACGTGCTGCGCGTCAAGGGCTACACCATCGAGGGCGAGCCGGTCGACTTCGGCTCGGAGGCGCTGGATGCGCCCGGCTACGACCTGCTCGCGCTCGCGATCGGCTCCGAGGGGCTGCTCGCCGTGACCACCGAGGTGACGGTGAAGCTGCTGCCGCTGCCGCAGACCGCGCGCGTCGTCATGGCTTCGTTCGACGACGTGCAGAAGGCGGGCGACGCGGTCGCCGCGGTGATCGCCGCGGGCATCGTCCCGGCGGGGCTGGAGATGATGGACAAGCCCGCGACGCGCGCGGCCGACGAGTTCGCGCAGGCGGGCTACGACCTGGAGGCGGCCGCGATCCTGCTGTGCGAGTCCGACGGCACCGCGGAGGAGGTCGAGGCCGAGATCGCCAGGGTGAAGGAGGTGCTCTCGCGCGCGGGGGCCACGCGCATGACCGTGTCGGAGAGCGAGGCCGAGCGCCAGCGCTTCTGGTCGGGGCGCAAGGCGGCGTTCCCGGCGGTGGGCCGCATCTCGCCCGACTACTACTGCATGGACGGCACGATTCCACGGCGGCGGCTCGGCGAAGTGCTCAACTTCATCGGCGAGATGGAGAAGAAGTACGGCCTGCGCTGCCCGAACGTGTTCCACGCCGGCGACGGCAACCTGCACCCGCTGATCCTGTTCGACGCCAACGACCGCGAGCAGCTGAAGCGCACCGAGGCATTCGCCGCCGAGGTGCTCGAGAAGTGCGTCGAGGTCGGCGGCACGATCACCGGCGAGCACGGCGTCGGGGTGGAGAAGATCGACCAGATGTGCGTGCAGTTCGGCGCCGCCGAGCTCGAGACCTTCCACGCCGTGAAGCGCGCCTTCGACCCCAGGGGGCTGCTCAACCCCGGCAAGGGCGTGCCGACGCTCGCGCGCTGCGCCGAGTTCGGCCGCATGCACGTGAGCGGCGGCAGGCTGAGGCACCCGGAGTTGCCGCGCTTTTGACTCTCGAGGACCTCCAGGAACGGATCCGGCAGGCCGCGAGCCGCGGCGTGCCGCTGCGCTTTCGCGGCGGCGGCAGCAAGGACTTCTACGGCAACGAGCCGCGCGGCGAGCTGCTCGAGACACGCGCCTACACCGGCATCGTCGCCTACGAGCCGACCGAGCTGGTCGTGACCGCGCGCTGCGGGACTCTGGTTTCAGATCTTGAGAATGAACTTCTGGAGCAAAACCAGCACCTCGCTTTCGAGCCGCCGCGCTTCGGCCCCGGCTCGACCCTCGGCGGCTGCGTCGCGGCGGGCCTCTCGGGCCCGCGGCGCGCGAGCGCCGGCGCGCTGCGCGATTTCGTGCTGGGCGTGAAGATCATCGACGGCCGCGGCCGGGCGCTCGGCTTCGGCGGCCAGGTGATGAAGAACGTGGCGGGCTATGACATCTCGCGTCTCATCGCGGGGTCGCTGGGGACCCTGGGCCTGATCCTCGAGGTGTCGCTCAAGGTGCTGCCGCGGCCGACGCAGGAGCTGACGCTGCGGCTCGAGCTGCCGGAGGCGAAGGCGCTCGAGAGCCTGAACCGCTGGGCCGGCCAGCCGCTGCCGGTCTCGGCGAGCGCCTGGCACGACGGCGAGCTGAGCCTGCGGCTTTCGGGGGCGACGAGCGCGCTTGCCGCCGCGGCGGAGAAGCTGGGCGGCGAGCGCCTGCCCGCGCCCGAGGCGGAGCGGTTCTGGGCGGGGATCCGCGACCAGAGCGCGCCGTTCTTCGGCGGCGAGACGCCGCTGTGGCGCCTGTCGCTGCCCTCGCACGCGCCGCAGATGGAACTGCCGGGCGCGCAGCTGATCGAGTGGGGCGGCGCGCTGCGCTGGCTGAGGAGCAACGCGGAGGCCGTAACGGTACGCGCGGCCGCGGCTCGCGCCGGGGGGCATGCGACGCTGTTTCGCGCCGCCGACAAGTCGGCCGGCGCGTTCGCGCCGCCGCCCCCGGTGCTCGCGCGCCTGCACCGCGAGCTCAAGCGCGCGTTCGACCCGGCCGGGATCCTCAATCCCGGGCGCCTGGTTGCGGAGCTTTAGCCTTGGCGCGCATCGCCTCGGAGAGCAGGGCGGCGCTGCGCGCTTCGCTCTCGGCGCGGCGCCGCGCCTCGCGGCGCGCGATCGCCCAGAGCGCGACGGCGATGCCGACCACGCAGCCTGCGATGACCAGCCAGACGAGCGCTTTCACGCGCGCAGTATAGCGACGCGATGCAGACCGAGCTCGCCGCCTTCATCCGCGACACGCCCCAGGGCCGCGAGGCCGACGCGATCCTGCGCAAGTGCGTGCATTGCGGCTTCTGCACCGCGACCTGCCCGACCTACCAGCTGCTCGGCGACGAGCTCGACGGCCCGCGCGGCCGCATCTACCTCGTCAAGCAGGTGCTCGAGGGGGCCGAGCCGAGCGCAAGGACGCGCCTGCACCTGGATCGCTGCCTCAGCTGCCGCGCCTGCGAGACCACCTGCCCCTCGGGCGTGCGCTACGCGCGGCTCGCCGACATCGGCAGGGCGATCGTCGAGGACAAGGTTCAGCGGGGCTTTTTCGAGCAGTCGTTCAGAAAACTTTTGTCGCTTGTCTTGCCACGAACCGGCTTGTTCGGATTCCTTCTTTCCATCGGGAGAATTTTTCGTCCCGTTCTTCCGAAAGATCTGCGAGAGAAAATTCCGGAGCGAAAACAAACCGATCTGTCCTGGCCCGCGCCACGCCATGCGCGACGCATGCTCGTGCTCGCCGGCTGCGTGCAGCCGGCGCTCGCGCCTGGGATCAATGCCGCGGCGGCGCGTGTTCTCGATCGCGCCGGCATCTCGCTCGTGGCGGCGCGGGGGGCGGGCTGCTGCGGCGCGCTGCGCTTCCACCTCAACGAGCAGGAAGCGGGCCGGGACGACATGCGCGCCCTGATCGACGCCTGGTGGCCGATGCTCGCCTCGGGCGAGATCGAGGCGATCGTCATGACCGCGAGCGGCTGCGGTTCGTTCGTCAAGGAGTACGAGCATCATCTGAAGGAAGACCCGGCGTATCGCGACAAGGCTGCAAAGGTCTCGTCGCTCGCGAAAGACCTTTCGGAAGTTCTTGTCGAAAAAGACGTACACAACGCAGGCAAGACCCGGCGCGTCGCTTTCCAGTCGCCCTGCTCGCTGCAGCACGGCCAGCAGATCCGCGGCAAGGTCGAGAGCCTGTTGCGCGCGGCAGGCTGCGAGCTCACCGAGGTCGCCGAGGCGCACCTGTGCTGCGGCTCGGCGGGCAGCTACTCGCTGCTGCAGCCGCAGCTTTCGGCGCGGCTGCGCGAGCGCAAGCTCGCGGCGCTTGCGGCGGGTGGGCCGGACGCAATCGCCACGGCGAACATCGGCTGCCTCGCGCATCTGCAGGCCGGGACGCCCATCCCCGTGAGGCACTGGATCGAGCTTCTCGACGAGGCCGCCGGATCGGTGGAAAATCCGGCGCTATGAATGCGCCCCGCGCCGCGCGCGAGCTCAAGGCCGCGGACCCCTCGGTGAAGGTGGTGCGCGCTGCCTGCCCGCACGACTGCCCGGACACCTGCGCGATGCTCGTCACCGTGAAGAACGGCGTCGCGGTGAAGGTGCAGGGCGACCCGCTGCACCCGTTCACCGACGGTACGCTTTGCACCAAGGTCGCGCACTACACCGAGCGCACCTATTCGCCCGACCGCCTCAAGCATCCGCTGCGGCGCGTGGGGCCGAAGGGGAAAGGCGAATTCAAGCGCATCGGCTGGGACGAGGCGCTGGACGAGATCGGCGCGCGCCTGAAGGCGCTCGCCGCCGAGGATCCCGAGACGATCCTGCCGCTCAGCTATGCCGGCACCATGGGCCTGGTGCAGTACGCATCGATGGACCGGCGGTTCTTCAACCGGTTCGGCGCCTCCCAGCTCGACCGCACGCTGTGCTCCTCGGCGGGCAAGGCCGGCATCCGGGCGACGCTGGGCGGCAGCTACGGCATGGACCCCGAGAACTACGCCGATTCGCGGCTGATCCTCATCTGGGGCTCCAACCCGGTCGCCTCCAACCTGCACTTCTGGTCGCGCGCGCAGGAGGCGAAGCGCCGCGGCGCGAAGCTGGTCGCGATCGACCCGTACCGCAGCCTCACCGCCGAGAAGTGCCACCAGCACGTCGCGCTCCTACCGGGGACCGACGGCGCGCTCGCGCTTGGAATGATGAACGTCCTGGTCAGGGAGAATCTGATTGATCGGGACTACATCGAGAAATACACACTGGGATTCGAGGAGCTGAAGAAAAGGCTTCCCCTATACACTCCCGAATGGGCCGCCCAGACGTGCGGCGTTTCGATCGAAGAGGTCGTGCGGCTCGCGCGCGAGTACGGCACGACGAAGCCCGCGGCGATCCGGCTCAACTACGGCATGCAGCGCCATTCGGGCGGCGGCATCGCGGCGCGCACCATCGCCTGCCTGCCCGCGCTCACCGGCGCCTGGCGCGACCCCGCGGGCGGCATCCTGCTCACCACCGCGGACAACTATCACTTCGACCATGCCGCGCTCGAGCGCCCCGACCTCGCGCCGGCCGCATCCGGCAAGCGCGCGCCACGCATCTTCAACCACGCGAGGCTGGGCGAGGCGCTGACCGCGGCCGAGCCGCCGGTGCGCGCGGTGATCGTCTACAACAACAACCCGGTCGCGGTGTGCCCGGACTCGGCCAGGGTGATCGAGGGCTTCCGGCGCGAGGACCTGTTCTGCGTGGTGATGGATTCCTTCCCCACCGACACCGCCGATTACGCCGACATCGTGCTGCCCGCCACCACGCAGCTCGAGCACTACGACATCCACAAGTCCTACGGCCACCTGTACGTGCTGGCGAACAACCCGGCGATCGCGCCGGTGGGCGAGTCGCTGCCGAACAGCGAGGTCTTCCGGCGCCTGGCGGCGCGCATGGGCTTCACCGAGGCCTGCTTCCGGGACTCCGACGAGGACATCGCCCGCCAGGCGATCGGCTCGGGGCACGCCAATCTCGCCGGCGTGGACTGGGAGGGGCTGAAGCGCGCGGGCTGGAAGCGGCTCGCGCTGCCGGAGAAGTTCGCGCCCTTCGCCGAGGGGAATTTCCACACCCCGTCGCGCAAGTGCGAGCTCTACAGCGAGGCGCTGAAGGCGCAAGGCCTCGATCCGCTGCCGTTCTACAATCCCCCGGCGGAGTCGGCGGCGAGCGATCCGCGGCTCGCCGCGAAGTACCCGCTCGCGTTCCTGTCGCCGCCGGTGCGCAACTTCCTCAACTCCTCGTTCGCCAACCTGCGGCGCTTTCGCGACGCCGAGGGCGAGCCCGCGCTCGAGATGCACCCCGACGATGCGGCGCCGCGCGGCATCGCCGACGGCGACCGGGTGCGGGTGTTCAACGACCGCGGCAGCCTGGAGCTGCGCGCGCGCGTCAACGGCAAGCCGCGCCGCGGCGTGGTGGTCGCGCCCTCGGTGTGGTGGAAAAAATTCGCGCGCGACGGCCGCTACGCGAACGACCTCCCCTCGCAGCGCACCGCCGACCTGGGGGGCGCCGCGACTTTCTACGACTGCCTGGTCGAGGTGGCGCGCGCCGCCTGAGCGTCTGCTCATGGAGACGCTGCTCGTTCCCCTGCTGCTCGGCCTGTGCGGCCTGCTGCTGGCCGCGACGCTGGCGAGCCTGGCGCGCGCGCGGCGCGCGACGCGGGACGGGGCGCGGCTCGCCCGGAGCGCGGCGCTGCAGCGCGAGGCGATCGAGCGCTTCCCCGAGGGGATCGCGGTCTACGACGCCGAGGACCGCCTGCTGGTCTGCAACCGCATGTACGCGGACATCTACGGCAACGGCAAATCCCCCGCCGAGATGGCGGGCGCGTCCTACCGCGACATCGCGCGCCACGCGTATGCGATCGAGGTCACGCCGCCCGAGCTGCAGGCGCCGTTCGAGCAGTGGCTCGAGGCGCGGCTGGAGCGCCGGCGCCGCTCGGAGGGCGCGCCCAACCAGTACCAGCTGCGCGACGGGCGCTGGCTGCAGGGCCGCTGGGTGCGCGGCGCCGGCGGCGGCACCATCAGCGCGATCACCGACGTCACGGAGCTGCGCCAGGCGAAAGACGCCTACGGCCGGCTGTGGGAGGAGGAGCAGCAGCTGCTCGACACCCTGCCGATCGGCATCGCGTTCTTCTCCGGGCGCACGATCGTGCGCTGCAACCGGCGCCTGGAGCTGATGCTCGGCCACGCGGCGGGGGAGCTCGCCGGCAAGAGCTCGCGCACGCTGTACCCGAGCGAGGAGCACTGGCGCGAGGCCGGCGAGCGCTACAAGCTGCTGACGAGCGGCCAGGTGCTGGAGGGCGAGTTCAAGCTGCGGCGCAAGGACGGCACCGACCTCTGGTGCCACTCGGTGGGGCGCGCCTTGAACCCGGAGTCGCCGGAAGCATCGACCATCGTCACCTACGCCGACACGAGCGAGCGGCACGCCGCGCAGCGCGCGCTGCGCAAGAGCGAAGCGATGTACCGTAACCTGGTCGAGACCTCGAACGACCTCATCTGGTCGGTCGACACCCGGGCGCGCTGGACCTACCTCAACCCGGCGGCGGTGCGGCGGATCTACGGCTGCGAGCCGGCCGACATGCTGGGGCGCGAGGTGCGCGAGGTGCTGGCGCCGGGCTTGAGCGAACGCGACCTCGCGGTGTTCCGCCGGGTGCTCGCCGGCGAGTCGGTGTTCGACTTCCAGACGCGGCACCTGCGGCGCGACGGCAGCCACGTCGATCTCGCATTCAACGGGGTGCCGCTGCGCGACGCGAGCGGCGCGGTGATCGGCGCCATCGGCACCGCGCACGACGTGACGCGCGAGAAGCAGGCCGCCGCCGCGCTGCACGAGATCGTCGAGAAGCTGCGCCTCGCGGTGGACGCCGCGGACCTCATGTACTGGGAATGGGACCGCGACACCGACCAGCTGCAGTGGGGGCGCGACCCGTCGGACCTGGTCGGCACCGCGGGCAGCCGCACCACGCGCTGGGTCGAGTACCTCGAGATGGTGCACCCGGAGGACCGCGAGCGCTATCTCGCCAAGGTGAACTCGGCCTGGGAGCAGGCCGGGCCGTGCAGCAACGAGTACCGCGTGGTGCGCAAGGACGGCCGCGCGGTATGGCTCTCCTCGCACGGCAAGACGCTCGCCGACGCCGCGGGGCGGGTCAACCGCATGATCGGCGTCAGCCAGGACATCACCGAGAGGAAGCGCCAGGAAGAGGAGGCGCGCTTCCTCGCCTATCACGACACGCTCACCGGGCTGCCGAACCGGCGCCTGCTCGACGACCGGCTGCGGCAGGCGGTGTTCCTCGCGCAGCGGCGCGACGCGCGCGTCGCCGTCATGGTGATGGACCTGGACGACTTCAAGCAGGTGAACGACGCGCTCGGCCACCGCGCCGGCGACGCGGTGCTGCGCGAGGCGGCGCACCGGCTCGCCGGCTGCGTGCGCAAGGCCGACACGCTCGCGCGCCACGGCGGCGACGAGTTCGTGGTGGTGATCCCGGACCTGCAGCTCGACGCCGACTGCCAGGTGGTGGCGGAGAAGATCCTGCGCTCGCTCGAGGCGCCCTTCAGCGTCGACGGGCGCGAGTTCTCGATCGGCGCGAGCATCGGCATCTCGATCTACCCGACCGACGCGGGCGACGGCGAGGGGGTGTTGCGCAACGCCGACGTCGCCATGTACCGCGCCAAGCAGCTCGGCCGAAATAACTACCGCTTCTACGGCAGGTAAGAACCTGGATTCCCGCTTTCGCGGGAATGACGGTGTAAAGTGCCGATGTGAATCACTTCCTGCGCCTGGCGCGCTATATCGTGCCGTACCGGGGACGCGTCGCCGTCGCGCTGCTCGCGCTGGTGGTCGCCGCGGGCTGCGTGCTCGCGCTCGGCCAGGGGCTGAAGCACGTGGTCGACCGCGGGCTGGGCAGCGGCGATCCGCAGCTGCTGAACGCCGCGCTCGCCGCCATGGTCGGCGTCGCCGCGCTGCTCGCGGCGGCGACCTACGTGCGCTTCTACCTGATGATGACGCTCGGCGAGCGCGTGGTCACCGACCTGCGTCGCGCGGTGTTCGACCACCTCCTGGCGCTCGAGCCCGCGTACTTCGAGGCGATGCGCACCGGCGAGGTGATCTCGCGCCTCACCAACGACACCACGCTGCTGCAGCAGGTGATCGGCTACGGCGTCTCGATGTTCGTCAGGAACCTGCTGATGATGATCGGCGCGGCGGTGATGATGTTCGTGGTGAGCTGGAAGCTCGCGGCGTTCGTGCTGCTCGGCATCCCGGCGACCCTCGTGCCCATCCTGCTGCTCGGCAGGCGCGTGCGGCGGCTTTCGCGCGCCAACCAGGACCGGGTGGCCGACGTCTCGGCCTACGTCGACGAGGCGGTGCACGAGATCCGCACCGTGCAGGCCTATGCGCACGAGGCGGCCGACCGCGAGGCCTTCGCGCGCCACGCGGAGGCCGCGTACCGGTCCGGGGTGTCGCGCATCGGGCAGAAGGCGTTCCTCATCGCCTCGGTGATGCTGATCGCGTTCTGCGCCGTGGGCGTGATCCTCTGGGCCGGCGGGCACGACGTGTTCGCCGGGCGCCTCACGGCAGGAGAATTATCGGCGTTTGTCTTCTACTCGTTCGTCGCCGCGGCCGGCGCCGGCACCGTGTCGGAGGTCTGGGGAGAGCTGCAGCGCGCCGCCGGCGCCACCGAGCGGCTGATGGAGATCCTCGACGCGCGCCCGCTGATCGTCGCGCCGCCGCTTGCCGCGCCGCGGCCGCTGCACACCGAGATCGCGTTCGACGCCGTGAGCTTCGCCTATCCCGCGCGGCCGGGCGTGCCGGCGCTCGATCGCTTTTCGCTCGTCGTGTCGCCGGGCGAGCGCGTGGCGCTGGTCGGGCCCTCGGGCGCGGGCAAGACGACGGTGCTCGCGCTGCTGCTGCGCTTCTACGACCCGCAGGCGGGCGCGGTGCGCATCGGCGGCACCGACCTGCGCGAGCTGGACCCGGCCAGACTGAGGCGCCTGGTCGCGGTGGTGCCGCAGGAGCCGGTGATCTTCGCCGCGAGCGTGCTCGACAACGTGCGCTACGGCAGGCCGGAGGCGAGCCGCGCGGAGGCCGAGCGCGCCTGCGAGCAGGCGTTCGCGCTCGAGTTCATCCAGCGCCTGCCGCGGGGCATGGACACCCCGCTCGGCGAGCGCGGCGTCACGCTCTCGGGCGGGCAGCGCCAGCGCCTGTCGATCGCGCGCGCGCTGCTCGCCGACCGGCCGGTGCTGCTGCTCGACGAGGCGACGAGCTCGCTCGATGCGGCGAGCGAGCGCATGGTGCAGCAGGCGCTGGAGGCGCTCGAGCGCGGCCGGACCACGCTCGTCATCGCGCACCGCTTCGCCACGGTGCAGAACGCCGACCGCATCGTGGTGATGGATCGCGGCGCCGTGCTCGCCCAGGGCACGCACGCCGAGCTGATCAGGCAGGGCGGCCTGTACGCCAGCCTCGCGGCGCTGCAGTTCCTCGATTCCGGAGCCCGGAGGATCGAACGCGCGGCATGAGGTGGTTCCTGCTTTTGCTGTCGGTTTTCGTTTTTCCGGCGAAAGCGGAAACGCTGAAAATCGGGTCGAAGCGGTTCACGGAGTCCTACATTCTCGGGGAAATCCTGACGCGCGCCGCGGGCGACGCCGTGCACCGGCAGGGCCTGGGCAACACCGGCATCGTGTTCGCCGCGCTGAAAGCGGGCTCGATCGATCTCTATCCGGAGTACAGCGGCACGATCGCCAAGGAGATCCTCGGGCTCGAGGGCAGGCCGGGCCTCGCGGAGATCAACCGCGCGCTCGCGCCGCTCGGCTTCGGCGCGGCGGTGCCGCTCGGCTTTCACAACGGCTACGCGCTCGCGATGCGCGAGGAGCGTGCGCGCGCGCTCGGCATCCGCACGCTGTCCGAGCTCGCGAGGCACCCGGCGCTGAAGCTCGGGCTGTCGCAGGAGTTCATCGGCCGCGCCGACGGCTGGCCGGGGCTGCAGCAGGCCTACCGGCTGCCCTTCGCCACGCCCGCGGGGCTGGATCACGGCCTCGCCTACGAGGCGCTCGCCGCGGGGCGCATCGACGTCATGGACATCTACACCACCGACGCCAAGATCGGGCGCTACCGGCTGCGCGCGCTCGAGGACGACCGCGGCCATTTCCCGCGCTACGACGCGGTGCTGCTCTACCGGCTCGAGGTGCCGCGGCGCTTTCCCGACGCCTGGGCGAGGCTCGAGAAGCTCCAGGGGCGAATCGACGAGAGCACCATGGTCCGCCTGAACGCCGCGGCGGAACTGGACGGGAAGAGCTTCGCGGAGGCCGGGGGTCTTTTTTTCGACCGGGGTGTTGCCGCGGGGAATGAAAGGCAAAGGCGCTTCCTGCAGGTCCTGTTCGGCCCCGACTTCCTTCGGCTCACGGGCGAGCACCTGCTGCTCGTGCTCGTGTCGCTCGCGGCGAGCATCGCGGTCGGCGTTCCGCTTGGAATACTCTCCCAGAGGGTGAAAGCGCTGACTCAGCTGATCCTGGGCGCGGCGGGCATCATCCAGACGATTCCGTCGCTCGCGCTGCTCGCTTTCCTCATCGCGCTCATGGGAACCATCGGCACCGCGCCCGCGCTGGTGGCGCTGTTTCTCTACGCGCTGCTGCCGATCGTGCGCGGCGCGCACACCGGGCTGGAGGCGATCGGCCGCGGCATGCGCCAGGCCTCGCTCGCGCTCGGCCTGCGCGCCGCCGACCGCCTCAGGCTGATCGAGCTGCCGCTCGCGCTGCCTTCGATCCTCGCCGGCATCAAGACCTCCGCCGTGATCAACGTCGGCACGGCGACCATCGCGGCGTTCGTGGGCGCGGGCGGCTACGGCGAGCGCATCGTGCAGGGCCTGGCGCTGAACGACAACGCCACGCTGCTCGCCGGGGCCGCGCCGGCCGCGGCGCTCGCGCTGCTCGTGCAGGGCGCCTTCGAGCTGGGCGAGCGGCGCTTCGGCTGGATGGCGCGGGGCAGGGTATGACGCAGATCAAACGCCGGGTGCCCGGAAATGCGATCATTCGCCTCCAGGATTCTGCTCGCTCTCCATAGGGGAATTGCATGGCGCAAGTCATAGGCGTGCCGCGCGAGACCGCGGCCGGGGAAAAGCGTGTCGCCACCGTCCCGGAGGTGGTCGAGAAGCTCGTCAAGCTCGGCTTCAAGGTGAAGGTGGAGTCCGGAGCGGGAGACGCGGCCAATTTCGCGGACGACACCTACCGCGCCGCGGGCGCCGAAATCGTCGCGGATGCGACCGCGCTCTGGTCCGGCAGCGACATCGTCTTCAAGGTACGCGGTCCGACCACTGACGAAGTCGGCCTGATGCGCGAGGGCCAGACGCTGGTCGGCTTCATCTGGCCGGCGCAGAACCCGGAACTGATGCAGAGCCTCGCGGCGCGCAAGGTCACGGTGCTCGCCATCGACTCGCTGCCGCGCACGCTGAGCCGCGCCCAGAAGATGGACGCGCTGACTTCGATGGCCGGCATCGCCGGCTATCGCGCCGTGATCGAGGCGGCGCATCACTTCGGGCGCTTCCTCGCCGGCCAGATCACCGCCGCGGGCAAGGTTCCGCCGGCCAAGGTCTTCATCGCCGGCGCCGGCGTCGCGGGCCTCGCCGCGATCGGCACCGCCGTCGGCCTGGGCGCCGTGGTGCGCGCCAACGACACGCGTTCCGAGGTGGCCGACCAGGTGAAGTCGATGGGCGGCGAATTCGTGAAGGTCGATTACGAGGAGGAAGGCTCCGGCGGCGGCGGCTATGCCAAGGTGATGAGCGAGGGCTTCCAGCGCGCGCAGCGCGAGATGTACGCCAGGCAGGCGCGGGAGGTGGACATCATCATCACCACGGCCCTGATCCCCGGCAAGCCGGCGCCGAAGCTCATCACGGCCGAGATGGTGCAGTCCATGAAGCCGGGCAGCGTGATCGTCGACCTGGCCGCGGAGCAAGGCGGCAACTGCGAGCTGACCGAGCCCGGCAAGGCGGTGGTGAGGCATGGCGTGACGATCGTGGGCTATACCGACCTGGTCAGCCGGCTGGCCAGGCAGTCCTCCACGCTCTACGCGACGAACCTCTTCCGGCTGACCGAGGAGCTGTGCAAGGCGAAGGACGGGGTCATCGACGTCAACATGGACGACGATGCCATCCGCGGCCTGACGGTGATCAAGGAGGGCAAGATTACCTGGCCGCCGCCGCCGCTCAAGCAGCCTGCCCCGGCGCCCGCGGCGCCGAAGCCGGCCGGTGCGGCGAAGCCCGCGGCCCCCGCCAAGGCGCACGGCCATGTGCCGGGAGGAAGCACGGCGTCGGTCACCGCCACGGCGCTGTTCTTCGTCGGCGCGCTCGTCTTCTGGTTCATCGGCGCTTACGCGCCGCCGGCGTTCCTCGGGCACTTCACGGTGTTCGTGCTGGCCTGCTTCATCGGCTACATGGTGATCTGGAACGTGACCCCGGCGCTGCACACGCCGCTGATGAGCGTCACCAACGCGATCAGCAGCATCATCGCGATCGGCGCGCTGGTGCAGGTGGCGCCGCCGATCGCCCAGGCGGCGGATCGGCCCGCGATCTGGATCATCGGCCTCGCCGTGGTGAGCATCGCGCTGGTCGCGATCAACATGTTCGGCGGCTTCGCCGTCACCCAGCGCATGCTGGAAATGTTCCGCAAATAGGAGACGCGCATGTCCGCAACGCTTGCAACGGTCTCCTACGTAGGGGCGACCATCCTCTTCATCCTGAGCCTGGGCGGGCTCTCCAACCCGGAGACCTCGCGCCGCGGCAACCTCTACGGCATGGTCGGCATGACGATCGCCGTGCTCGCCACGGTGCTCGGCCCGCAGGTCACGCCGGCCGGCTACCCCTGGATCATCGGCGCCATGCTGGCCGGCGCGGTGGTCGGGCTGTACGCCGCGCGCGTCGTGAGGATGACGCAGATGCCGGAGCTGGTGGCGCTGATGCACAGCCTGGTCGGCGTCGCCGCGGTGCTGATCGGGTTCGCGAACTACATCGACCCCGCGGCGACCGCGCAGTTCCAGGGCGCCGAGAAGACCATCCACGAGCTCGAGATCTACATCGGCGTCCTCATCGGCGCAGTGACGTTCTCCGGCTCGATCATCGCCTTCGGCAAGCTCTCGGCGAAGATCACGGGCAAGCCGGTGCTGCTGCCGGCGCGCCACTGGATCAACCTCGCCGGCCTGCTGGTGGTGATCTGGTGCGGCGGCTGGTTCATCAACACGCAGACGGTCGCCGCGGGCATGACGCCGCTCGTCATCATGACGCTGATCGCGCTCGCCTTCGGCGTGCACATGGTGATGGCGATCGGCGGCGCCGACATGCCGGTGGTGATCTCGATGCTGAACAGTTACTCGGGATGGGCGGCGGCGGCCACGGGCTTCATGCTGTCGAACGACCTGCTCATCGTCACCGGCGCGCTGGTGGGCTCTTCCGGCGCGATCCTCTCCTACATCATGTGCCGCGCCATGAACCGCCGCTTCCTGGCCGTGATCGCCGGCGGCTTCGGCACCGGCGAGGGCGCGCCCGCGGCGGCCGGCGCGCAGCCCGCAGGCGAGGTGAACCCGATCAGCGCCGCCGATACCGCAGCGCTGCTGCGCGAAGCGAAGAACGTGATCATCGTGCCCGGGTACGGCATGGCGGTGGCGCAGGCGCAGCACTCGGTGTACGAGATCACCCGGCTGCTGCGCGACAAGGGCGTCAACGTGCGCTTCGGCATCCACCCGGTGGCGGGCCGCATGCCCGGCCACATGAACGTGCTGCTCGCCGAGGCGAAGGTGCCCTACGACATCGTGCTCGAGATGGACGAGCTGAACAGCGATTTTCCGAACACCGACGTTTCGATGGTGATCGGCGCCAACGACATCGTCAACCCTTCGGCGCAGGAGGACCCGGCGAGCCCGATCGCGGGCATGCCGGTGCTGGAAGTCTGGAAGGCGAAGACCTCGATCGTCATGAAGCGCAGCATGGCTTCCGGCTACGCCGGCGTGGACAACCCGCTCTTCTACAAGGACAACAACCGCATGCTGTTCGGCGACGCGAAGAAGACGCTCGATGCGGTGCTCGCGGCGCTGAGAACCTGACCGGCGCCACAACGCGCTAGACTAGTTCCCGCTGCCGAGCCAACGTGCGGGGGAGCCTGCCATGCCTGTCAACTGGTTTGCGTCTTTCCGGAACGTCCCCTGGGACAAGGTTCTGTCCGGCTTGCCCGCGGTCCTCGAGGGGGCGAAGAGCCTGTGGCAGCGGGTTGCGGGGGACAGGGAATCAAGTTCAGCGGCAAACGCGACGCCCACGGCGACCGCGCCGGGCACCGAGCTGCTTGCAGCGCTGGATGTTCGCGTCGGACCTCTGGAACGCCGCGCGGCGAAGCTCGAGGAGGAGGCGCGAGCCTCCTTCGAGGTGGTGCGCTCGATGGCGGAGCAGCATTCGCAGCTGGTCCACGCCGTGGACGTGCTGCTGGTGCGAACCCGGGTGCTGCTGCGCCTGTGCGCTCTGCTGGGCGTTGCCGTGATTGCGCTGCTCGTGCTCGTCCTCGCGCGCTGAGCGCGTGACCCCCTAGGGCCGGCGCGGGGCCATCGAGGCAAGGTTGGAGTCGGTGTCCGGGGCCGGCGGCACGTCCGCGCCGGCGCGCGTCCGGATCTCCGTGAGCTGCGCCCGAAGCTCGCGATTCGCGCTTTCGAGCGCGTTAATCTCCCTGCGCAGGCGCGTGCCGGACCATTGCAGTCGCAGCACGGCGGGCGTCGACAGCAGCGCCATGACCAGCGCCCCCAGCGCCACGGCGATCAGCAACACCATCGCGAGGGTGCTGTCGAAGCGCCAGAGGAAGAATGTCACCGTCACGGCAACGTTGTTCTGCAGAGCGAAAGCGACCGCGCCTATGGCGACCGCAAGGCTAAGCACGATGGCGAGCTGCATCGTCCAACCCTCCCATGCGGCGGACCGAAGCGCTGTCGGATCGGGGACTGGCGACGACCGCGCGAAGTTCGCTTGCCGCATTGTAGGTGAAGCGGCGCTCGACTTGTCAGAACTCCGGCGCGGCGGCATCCTCCAACTGCGATGGGCAACTGGCTGGAACAGGCTTCGGCGGCGCTGCTGACCGGGTGGAACCCGGCGCTGCGCTCGGCGCTCAACGTGCTGGTCATCCTGGCGCTGGCATGGATCGCGCTCGCCGTGGTCAACCGGGGCGTGCGCCGCTTCCGCGAGTACATGGAGACGCGCACGCGCAGCTACGAGGACGCGCAGCGCGTCGGCACGCTGTGCCGCGCGTTCCGCTACCTCGGCTCGGTGGTGATCCTGATCGTCGCCGCGATGCTGGTGCTGAACGAGCTCGGCATCTCGATCGCGCCGATCCTCGCCACCGCCGGGGTGGCCGGAATCGCCATCGGCTTCGGCGCGCAGAGCCTGGTGAAGGACTATTTCTCCGGCCTGTTCATCCTGCTCGAGGACCAGATCCGCCAGGGCGACGTGGTGCAGGTGGCAGGGATCGGAGGGCTGGTCGAGGAGGTGACGCTGCGCTACGTGCGGCTGCGCGACTTCGAGGGGCACGTGCACTTCGTCCCCAACGGCGAGATCAAGATCGTCACCAACCGCACGCGCGACTACGCCCAGGCGCTGATCGAGGTCGGCGTCGCCTACCGCGAGGACACCGACGAGGCGCTGGAGGTGATGCGCGAGGTCGGCCACGGCATGCGCGGTGACGCCGAATGGCGCGACCGGATCCTCGAGGATGTCGAGATCGTCGGCGTCGAGCGCTGGGCGGACTCGGCGGTGGTCCTGCGCTGCCGGATCAAGGTCGTCGGTATCGAGCAGTGGAACGTGAAGCGCGAGTTCCTGCGCCGGTTGAAGAAGGCGTTCGAGGCGCGCGACATCGAGATCCCGTTCCCGCACCTCACCGTCTACCGGGGGCTCAGAACGCCTGGTCCCAGGGCAGGCTGAGCCTGGTCGCGCTGTTGATCAGGCCGACCATGCTGTAGGTCTGCGGGAAGTTGCCCCAGAGCTCGCCGCTCGCCGGGTCGATGTGCTCGGAAAGCAGGCCGAGGCGGTTGCGGCGGCCGAGCGTCGCCTCGAACAGGGCGCGCGCCTCCTCGCGACGGCCGAGCGCGGCGATCGCGTCGATATACCAGAAAGTGCAGACGATGAAGGCGTTCGCCGGCGCGCCGAAGTCGTCCGGCTCGCTGTAGCGGTAGACGAAGTCGCCGCGCCTGAGCTCGCGCTCGACCGCGCGCACGGTCGAGGCGAAGCGCGGGTCGTCGGCGCGCAGCAGCCCGAGCTCGGCAAGCAGCAGCAGGCTCGCATCGAGCGCATCGCCGTCGAAGGTCGAGACGAAACTCGCGCGCTTCTCGTTCCAGGCGCGCTCACCGATGACGGCCTTGATCCGGTCCGCGCTCGCGCGCCAGG
>JBFLYF010000229.1:0-5267 GCA_040756795.1 Pseudomonadota bacterium | reverse complement strand
CCGCACAAGACGCTGCGATCCGCGATGTGGTGCGCCTGCAGGAGGAATGCGGGCTCGAAGTCGTCACCGACGGCGAGTTCCGGCGTTTCTCGTACTGGGAAAAATTCGTGCGCCTGACCCGCGGGCTGGCGGTCAGGGACGCGATCTTCACGTTCCACGACGAGCACGGCCACGAGCGGGAATTCACCGCTCCTTACGTGGAAGGCAGGGTCGGGCGCGCGGAGCCGATCACACTGGACGAATACGCGTTCGCCTCGAGGCTTACCAAGGCGACGCAGAAGATCACGATGCCTGCCCCCTCGACCATGCATTTCTACCGCCTCACCGATTACGCTGAGCCCGGTCTCTATGCTGACGCGAAGGAGTTCTTCATCGACCTAGGCAAGGTCTACCAGGCGGAGATCGCCGACCTCGCGCGCGCGGGCTGCCGCTACGTGCAGCTCGACGAGGTCGCGCTGGCGGTCCTTTGCGACCCGAAGGCGCAGGCGAAAGTGCGCGCGGCGGGCGGCGATCCCGACCAGCTCGTCGACCTCTACGTGGACGCGATCAACGAGGCTGCGAAGGGCACGCCCGAGGGTATGACGATCGGCGTGCACATGTGCCGCGGCAACTACAAGGGCATGTACCTCTCGGAAGGCGGCTATACGTCGATCGCCGAACGGCTCTTCAACCGCGCCGACGTCAACCATTTCCTCTTGGAGTTCGACACGCCGCGCGCGGGCGACTTCACGCCTCTTGCGATGGTGCCGAAGGCGAAAGGCGTTGTGCTTGGCCTGGTAAGCTCGAAGATCCCGGCTCTAGAATCCCTGGACTTGCTGAAAAGAAGAGTTCAGGAGGCGACCCGATACATCGATGCTTCCCAATTGGGCATCAGCCCGCAGTGCGGCTTCGCGAGCACCATGGGCGGCAACCCCGTCACCGAGGCCGACGAAAGGGCGAAGCTGCGGCTGTGCGTGGATGCCGCGCGAGCGGTTTGGGGGTGAGCGAAATGTCATTCCTGGCCTTCGTAATCGCGGCCGTCGTCCTTGCCGTTACTCCTGGCCCAGGCATTGCTTATGTCGTCGCTCGTACGGTCGCTGGCGGTCGTTCAGAGGGCTTGGCCTCGTGTTTCGGCACCGGAATCGGCGGAATGCTCCACGTTCTCGCGGCAGCGCTCGGCCTGTCGCTGATAGTTGCCCAGTCCGCCGTGGCCTTCAACCTGGTCAAGTACCTCGGCGCTGCCTATCTGGTCTACTTGGGCGTTCGGCTACTTCTGCGCAAGGATGAGGCACTCACGGTCGAGCCTGTGGCTTCTCACGGTGTGCGCTGTGCGCTGTTCGAGGGAATCGTTGTTGAGGCCTTAAACGTCAAGACGGCGCTTTTCTTTCTGGCGTTCCTGCCTCAATTTGTCTCGCCAAGCGAATCTTTGCTCCCACAACTGGTGCTGCTCGGGAGCATCTGCGTTGCGCTGAACACGCTCGTCGACGTCATAGCGGTTTTGGCAACTGAGCGCTTGCTCAAGTTAGGCGCTGCCCGCGTCGCACGCGCCCGGCTACTTACCCGAACGTCAGGGGTCACGATGGTGGGATTGGGCGCCTACTTGGCGCTTGCACGCCGTGAGGCATAAAGGGACCGGATTAGATTAAGGACGATTGCTACCTTAGTTAGAAAATAGGCAAGGGAACTGGAATGTACCTACCTGAATATTTTGAAGAGACGCGAGTCGAAGAACTTCTCCGCATCATCGCGGAGTACCCGCTTGGAGCCTTTGTGATTAACGGACCGAACGGGCTGGACGCTAATCATCTTCCTTTTGAGCTGAATCCAAATGCTGGCGACCGCGGGTACCTGCTTGCGCATGTGGCTCGGGCCAATCCCGTCTGGAAAGAGGTCAAAGATGGCGATGAGGCTCTCGTCATCTTTCGCGCCGCAAACGCCTATATTTCGCCAAATTGGTATCCAAGCAAACATGAATTCCACAAGCAAGTACCGACGTGGAACTATCAAGCAGTGCATGTTCACGGCAAGGTCAGGATCCGCGATGACGAGAGGTTCGTGCGTGGGGTCGTGGCGCGACTTACACGTGCGAACGAGGGTCGCACCGGATCTCAGAGGCCTTGGAAGATGACCGATTCGTCAAGAGAATATATCGATCAGATGTTGACCGCGATAGTCGGTATCGAGATAGAAATCACTAGGATGATCGGCAAATGGAAGTTGAGTCAAAACAAGGAAGAACGAGATCGCGTCAACGCGGCTGAGGAGCTGCGCAAACGCGGTGAGCAAGTAATGTCCAGAGCAATGTTGGACACCGTGGTTACGAAAAGCTAGCCCGGGCGACCGAGGCGGACGAGCGCGCGAAGCTGCGCCTCCGCGTCGAAGCGGCGCGCGCTATCTGGCGCTAGCGAGCTGCCGGTTCATCCACTGGGCGGCCGGAGCGACGCCGCCGAAGGTGAACAGATGCACGCCTACGACGTTGCATTCGGCGTGCGCGCTGCAATATCGTGCAATCGCGGCGAGCTGGTCGCCGGGATCGGTATGGGTCACGAGCTTCACTGCGTCTATGCCCTGCGCGCGCAGGGCGCGCAGCGAGGCGCTCACGCCGCAGCGCTGGGCGAAGCGCAGCAGCGCGATCGGGTCGGTCGGGCCGGCAAGGCCCACGTAGACCGGCATGCTCGGCGCGCTGCGCGCAAGGCCCGCGCAGTACTCGACCACGCGAGCCGGGGCGAAGGAGAACTGGGTGAGCACGTAAGCTCCCAGACCCTGCGCCGCGAGCAGCTGCCGGCGCTCGGCGAAATCGCGCTCCAGCGCCGCGCGCGGGATGCGCGGGTGCCCCTCGGGGTAGCCGGGGAGGGCGATCTCGCGCAGGCCCGCGGCAGCGAGCAGGCCCTCGCGGATGAGCGCAGCGCCGTCGGGGTAGGGGCCGCGCGCCTCGGCCTCGTCGCCGCCGATCACCAGCGCCTTCTGCACGCCCGCGTCGCGCACCGCGCGCTTGAGGAAACTCTCGATCTCCTCGCGCGTCTCGATGCGGCGCGCCGCGATGTGCGGCACGGGCTCCAGGCCCGCCTCACGCACCGCGATCAGGGTGGGCAGCGTGTCGCGCAGGCGGTGGCGCGGCAGGTGATTGACGTAGACCGGCGTGCCCGCGGGCAGCAGCGCCGCGATCTCGGCCGCGTCCTGCGGCCGATGCGCGCCCATCTCGAGCGAGCCGCCGGAGACCAGCTCCGAGGCGATGGAGCCCGCGCGCTCAGCCGCGCTTGCGGGAGACGACATAGGATTCGTCCAGGAACCACAGGCCGCCGTGCGATTGCAGCACCTCGCGCGTGGCGTCGAGATAGCGACGCTCGCCGACCACCTGCGCGAGCCGCTCGTCGTCGATCTGCGCCACGTAGACCGCGGCGTTCCAGGCGGCGAACAGCGTAGAGGTGCCGATGCTCTCGGCGATCTCGGAGGGCAGGGTGTGCATGTCGTAGCGGAACACGGCGCGTGCATCCGAGTAGGCGTTGAAGTTGTAGTGCCGCGCCTCCTTGCCGAGCTCGGCGCGCACCGCGCGCAGCACGTCGTGCCGGCCGGTGGCGAAGGGGTTCTCCTCGGGCCAGATGCGGCGCACGATCTCCAGCCCCGGGTCGCGGCCGCAGGAGTGGATGCCGAGCAGCCGCCCGCCGGGCCCGAGCGCGCGCGCGAGCGGCCCGATCACGCGCTGCGCCTTGAACTCGACCGCGACGCGCGCGCGGTAGGGCTGCGAGGCGATCACCAGGTCGTAGCCGGCGCGCGCCCGCCCCTGGCGCGGGATGACCTCATCGAGCATGAAGCGGAAGTCCTCGCGGTAGAGCACCAGCGCCACCGGGCGCTCGTAGACCGGGTTGCCGGTCCGGGCGCTGTGCCGCGCCTGCCAGTTCCTGGCAAGGAAGGGCTCGAGCGCGGCGATCTGCTCGCCGAACTCGTGGGCGGTCGTGCCGCTGAGCGGCACCTCGTGCCAGACGAGCGAGGTGGCCGCGCTCACCGACTTGGGCGCGAGCCACGGCGCCTCGGTGTAGTACATGTTGGTCACCACCAGCACGGTCGCCGGGTGCTCGAAGAAGCGGTCGGGCATCTTCTCGAGCGACAGGCGCACGTCCTCGAGGCTGATCTCCTTGCCGACGAAGTAGAACGGCCGCGTCGGGAAGCGCCGGTGCATCTCGCGCATCACGCGCGTCAGCACCGTGCCGTCGCCCATGCCGGCATCGAACACGCGCATCGCGGGCGGGCGCGGGTGGATGTGCGCGAGCTCCAGGCCGACACGCCGCGCCACCATCTCCTTCTCGCCGCAGGTGTTGACGAAGAGCAGGTACTTCTGCCGGTTGTCGAAGAAGCGGAAGTTGCGCGACGGCGCTCCTTCGCCCGTGACGCGCGCGGCGGGCGGCGCGGCGCGCCCCACGACGCGGATCAGCGGGCGCAGCTCGGGCGGCGCGGCCGGAGCGGAAACGCCATAGCGCTCGAGGAACGCGCTCACCCGCTGCAGGGTCTCCGGCGTGATGCGCGCCCCGTCGCGCAGGCGCGCGACGAACTTGCCGTCATTCACCGCGCGGCGGCCGAAGGTCGACTCGGCGATGCCGCTGCGGCGGCAGAACTCGGCGATGCTGTCGATGAGCGGCGCGTCGTGCTCGGTGACCGCGTCCATGTCCTCTCCTGCGGCGCACCTTAGCGGGGCGCGGAGTGGGAAATCAACCACATTCTATGCGCGACGGAGAGTGGGACAGAGCCCACCTATATGAAACAACGAGTTGCATGGACTCCCGCAGCCAGGCCCTGGTTCGATAGACTGCTTGCATGAGAGAGCGAAAACAGTATCCGAACGTCAGCGACGAGGAGCTGGATCGTCGCGCCGAGGAGGCGCTGCGGCGGATGCTGAGCGCGCCGCCCGCTCAGCACGGAAAACCCAAGGCAGCGAAGAAGCCGAAGAGACGTCGCAGGTGAAGAATGCGAAGGGCCTGGCGCGAGGCCTGACCAACTACGGCGACGCCGGCTTTTCGCTCTACCTGCGCCGCTCCTTCGCGAAAAGCATGGGCTATTCGGGCGAGATGCTCGAGCGCCCGGTGGTCGGCATCGCCGACTCGAGGAGCGGCTTCAACAACTGCCACCGCCACTTCCCTGAGCTCATCGAGGCGGTGAAGCGCGGCGTGCTCGCCGCGGGCGCGCTGCCGGTCGAGTTCCCGACCACCTCGCTCGGCGAAGTGTTCCTGAGCCCCACCTCGATGATGTTCAGGAACCTGATGTCGATCGACGGCGAGGAGATGGTGCGCGCGCAG
>JBFLYF010000228.1:0-5287 GCA_040756795.1 Pseudomonadota bacterium | reverse complement strand
CCTCCAAGCGAGCGGCGAGCCGCAAGCAGGCCTGTGCATCGAGGCTGCCGAGCGGGGCGGCGTGCGCCAGGGCGAAGCGTCCCTCGGTGAGCGTGCCGGTCTTGTCGAGCAGCACGTCGGTGGCGCGCTCGAGCGTCTCGAGCGCGCGCGCGCGCGTGAGCGCGACGCCGTGGCCGAGCAGGCGCGCGCTCGCCGCGGTGAGCGCGACCGGCGTCGCGAGCGCGAGCGCGCAGGGGCAGGTCGCGACCAGCACCGCCACCGCGATCCAGGGGTCGCGCCAGTACAGGGCGCCCGCCGCCGCCACCACGAGCACGATCCAGGTGAGCGCGTGCGCGAGGCGGTCCGCGCTCGCCACCGACGGCGGCTTCGCCGCGGCGGCGCGCTCGACCAGCCGCGCGATCGCCGCGGCCTGCGTCTCGGCGCCCGCGCGCGTGACACGCATGACGAGCGGCTGCTCCAGGTTGACCGATCCGCCCACCAGCGCCTCGCCCGCGCGCTTCGCCACCGGGCGCGACTCGCCGGTGAGCAGCGACTCGTCGGCGCTGGATGCGCCGCGCTCGACCATGCCGTCGGCGGGCACGCGGTCGCCCGCGGGCACGAGCACGCGGTCGCCCGGCGCGAGCTGGTGCGCCGCGACCTTGTGCGCATCCTCGCCCGCCAGGCGCAGCGCGAACGCCGGCATCCAGCGCGCCAGGCGCTCGAGCGCGCGCGCCGCGCGCTGGCGCGCGCTCATCTCGAGATACCGCGCGCCGAGCAGCAGGAACACGAGCATCGCGATCGAGTCGAAGTACACCGCGCCGCTGCCGCTCACGGTCGCCCAGGCGCTCGCGGCGAAGCCCGCGCCGATGCCGAGCGCGATCGGCGTGTCGAGGCTCACGCGCCGGTGGCGCGCGTCCTGCCACGCGGCGGCGAAGAACGGGGCGCAGGAGAAGACGAGCACCGGCAGCGTGAGCGCGAGGCTCGCCCAGTGGAACAGCGCCTCCACGTCGCGCGGCAGCGCGCCGCCCGGGTCCAGATAGGCGGGAAACGCGTACATCATCACCTGCATCGCGCCGAAGCCGGCGACGAACAGGCGCCAGAGCGCCTTGCGGCGCTCGTCGCGCTCGAGCAGCGCCTGGCGCTGCGGGTCCCAGGGATAGGCGTCGTAGCCGATCGCGCGCACCGCGGCGACGAGCTGCGAGAGCTTCGCCCTGCGCTCGTCCCACGCCACCAGCGCGCGGCGCGTGGCGTAGTTGACGCTCGCGCGCAGCACGCCGGGCTGGCGCCGCAGCCACTGCTCGATGAGCCACAGGCAGGCCGCGCAGCGGATGCGGTCGAGGATCAGGGTCGCCTCGCGCCCGTGCTCGCCCGCGCTGGCGACGAACTGCGCCTGCGCGAGCGGGTCGTCCAGCTCGGATGCGGGCAGCAGCTCCACGGGCGTGCAGGCCGTGGCGCTGCGCGTCTCGTAGTAGCGCTCGAAGCCCGCGGCGGCGATCGTCGAAGCGACGGCCTGGCAGCCGGCGCAGCAGAACTCGCGCGGCGCGCCGAGCACGCTCGAGCGCCAGCGCGCGGGCTCCGTCACCGGAAGCCCGCAGTGGAAGCAGGGCTCGCGAGCCGCGGCCAACCGCTACTGGACGGCGATGCGCTTCGCGCCGTTGCCCGATTTCTTGGGCAGCGTGAGGTCGAGCACGCCGTCGTGGTACTTCGCCACCGTGCCCTTCTCGTCGACCTCGGCGGGCAG
Organism: Pseudomonadota bacterium; assembly: GCA_040756795.1. Classification (GTDB taxonomy): domain Bacteria; phylum Pseudomonadota; class Gammaproteobacteria; order Burkholderiales; family SG8-39; genus RBG-16-66-20. Next base: position 3,567 of record JBFLYF010000228.1, on the reverse strand, counting down.
GCTGAAGCTGCGGCCCACCATGCCGTAGTAGCGCTCGCTGTGGATCACTTTCTCGCCCTTCTTCTCCTCCTTCTCCTTCTTCACCTCGGCGCGGATCGACACCTGGCCGCCGTCCACCTCGACCTGGATGTCCTCCTTCTTCACGCCGGGGATCTCGGCGTGGATGGTATAGGCCTTGTCGTCCTCCTTGACGTCGAGCTTGATTCTCAGCTCCTCGGGAACGCCCGGGACGGCGATCGGCTTGAGCCAGAAGCCGCGGCCGAAATCGCGAAACAGCTCGTCGAACGGGTCATAGCGCGTGAGGTTTCCCATGGCAATCTCCTTTGCTGGATCTCCAAGGGGGAAATCTAGCCCCGGCGGCACCGCCCGTATTGATGTGCGTCAAAGACATAGCCGCGGTCTATCGGGCCGATCGTGACAATCGATTTGCCGCGCCGGTGGGCCCGCGTTAGCGTTCGTCCCCATGCGCGAAGGCAGCCTCGAAGCCCCCACCCGCCATCCGCTCGACTGGAAGGGCGCGGACTTCCACGACGAGGCGAAGGCGCTCGCCGAGATGCAGCGCGTCTTCGACATCTGCCACGGCTGCCGGCGCTGCGTGAACCTGTGCACCGCGTTTCCGACGCTCTTCGACCTGGTGGACGCCTCGAAGACCATGGAAGTCGACGCCGTCGCAAAAGAGGACTACTGGAAGGTGGTCGACCAGTGCTACCTGTGCGACACCTGCTACATGACCAAGTGCCCCTACGTGCCGCCGCACCCGTGGAACGTGGACTTTCCGCACGTCATGCTGCGCGCCAAGGCGGTCCGGTTCAGGAAGAGCGGCGCGAGGCTGCGCGACCGGCTGCTCTCCTCCACCGACGCCATGGGCAAGCTCGCGACGATCCCGGTCGTAGTGCAAACGGTGAACGCCGTCAATACAAACAAGTTTTCGAGGGGTTTACTTGAAAAAGTCCTGAAGATTCACAAGGAGCGCGAGCTGCCGCCCTATGCGAGCAGGAAGTTCCGATCCAAAGCCTCTCCTTCGAAGACGTTCGAAGTCAAGAGCGGCAAGAATACCCCGGGAAAGGTCGCGATCTTTTCCACCTGCTACGTCAACTACAACGAGCCCGGGATCGGCCACGACCTGCTCGCGGTGCTCGCGCACAACGAGATCCCCTACGTGCTTCTGGAGCAGGAGGCCTGCTGCGGCATGCCGAAACTGGAACTGGGTGATCTGGCCTCTGTCGAACGTCTGAAAGAAAAGAACGTTCCTCGAATGGCGCAACTCGCCCGCGAGGGCTACGCGATCCTGACGCCCGTGCCCTCGTGCACGCTGATGTTCAAGCAGGAGCTGCCGCTGATGTACCCGCAGGACGCGGACGTGAAAGCGGTGCAGGAGGCGATGTTCGACCCGTTCGAGTATTTCGTGCTGCGCCGGCGCGACGGGCTGCTGAAGACGGACTTCAAGGAGAAGCTCGGCAGGGTTTCGTACCACATTCCCTGCCATTCGCGCGTGCAAAACGTCGGGCAGAAGACGCGCGAGCTGCTCGAGGCGATCCCGGGCACCGCGCTCACCACGGTCGAGCGCTGCTCCGGGCACGACGGCACCTGGGGGGTGAAGACCGAGTACTACGACAACGCCATGAAGATCGGCCGCCCCGTATTTCGCCAGATGGCCGCGGCGGAGCCGGAATGGATCAGTTCGGATTGTCCCATTGCTGCGCGACACATCGTTCAAGGGATCACTCAAGAAAAGCAAGAAACCATCCGCAAGGCCCATCCCCTCACGCTGCTGCGCAAGGCCTACGGAATCTAAGCTCCTCGCCGCACTCGCCTTCGCCCTGCTCGGCGACGTGCCGTATTCGCAGCCGCAGGCGAACCTGCTCGATGCCATGATCGACCGCATCAACGCCGAGCCGCTCGCCTTCACGGTGCACGTCGGCGACATCACCTCGGGGCGGGGCCCCTGCGACGACGAATGGCTGGAAGCGCGCAAGCGCCAGTTCGCGCGCTTCAGGCACCCGTTCGTGCTGCTTCCCGGCGACAACGATTGGACCGACTGCCACCGCAGCGGATTTGAACCGCTGGAGAGATTGAACAAATGGAGATCTCTCTTCTGCGTCCCGGTTGAAAAGCTCTCCATTCAAAGGCAAGACCAATACTGCGAAAACGTGCGCTGGGTCGCCGGCAACGTGGTGTTCGTCGGCCTGAACGTCCCCGGCAGCAACAACAACCTCACGCGCGACCCGCTCGAGCACGGCGAGCGCATGCGCGCGGTGCTCGCGTGGCTCGACGAGGCCGAGGCGCTGGCGCGCGGCAGGGACGGCCTGGTGGTGCTCCTGCAGGCGAACCCCTTCCTCGAGCCGCGCCTGGGCGGCGCGAACGGCTACGAGGCGCTGCTCGGGCGCCTGCGCCGCCTCGGCGCGTCGATGCCCGGGAAAGCGGTGCTGGTGCACGGCGACACGCACCGCTTCCGCGACGACGAGCCGCTGCCGGGCCTGCGCCGCGTAGAGGTCTTCGGCTCGCCGCACGTGCGCTGGCTGCGCGCGCGCCGCGAGCGCGGCGGCGCCGCGCTCTTCGCGGTGGAGCCGATGCCGCCGCCCTAGCCTACTTCGCGAGCATGCGCGCCATGCGGTAGATCTCGAAGTCGGGCTCGCGCTTGCGGCGGGTCACCTCGGCGAGCGGCGTGGCGACGATGTTGGGCGCGCGCAGGCCGACCATGATGCCGCGCTCGCCGCCCGCGAGGCGCTCGACCGCGGCGACGCCGAAGCGCGCCGCGATGAGGCGATCCCAGGCGCTCGGCCGCCCGCCGCGCTGGATGTGGCCGAGGATGGTGACGCGCGACTCGAACCCCGTGTGCATCCGGTCGAGCGCGTCCTTGAGCGCGTTGGCCGCGAGCCGCGCGCCCTCGGCGACCACGATGATGGCGTGCGTCTTGCCGCGCGCATGGGCGTCGCGCACCGCCGCCGCGACCTCCTCGGCGCTCGTCTCGCGCTCCGGGATCAGCGTCATCTCGGCCCCGCAGATCACCCCCGACATGAGCGCGAGGTGCCCGCAGTTGCGGCCCATGGTCTCCACGATGAACGCGCGGCGGTGCGAGGCGGCGGTGTCGCGCAGCTTGTCGATCGCCTCTACGATGGTGTTGAGCGCCGTGTCCACCCCGATCGAGATCTCGGTGCCGAAGACGTCGTTGTCGATCGAGGCGGGAATGCCGGTCACCGGGAAGCCGAGCCGCTCGAGCGCGGCGGCGCCCCGCATCGTGCCGTCGCCGCCGATCGCGACCAGGCCGTCGATGCCGCGCGCCTGGAGCTGCGCCAGCGCCTCGCGCTGGCGCTCGGGCTTCTCGAACTCGGGGTAGCGCACGGTCTGCAGCACCGTGCCGCCGCGCTGGATGATGCCGCCGACGTCGCGCGCGCCGAGCTCGTGCAGCTCGCCGCCCACCAGGCCCTCGTAGGCGCGGCGCACGCCCCAGGCCTTGAGGCCGAGCGCGAGCGCGGTTCGCACCACCGCGCGCACCGCGGCGTTCATGCCGGGGGCGTCGCCGCCCCCCGTGAGCACCGCGATCGCCTTCACGCCCCTGGCCAATAC
>JBFLYF010000227.1:0-5351 GCA_040756795.1 Pseudomonadota bacterium | reverse complement strand
ATGTCGGGCGGTGTCCGTTCCACAGCCCGGACAACAACCCCTCGTTGGTGGTATCGCCGCGGAAGCAGTACTGGTGCTGCCACGGCGCTTGTTCGGCGAATGGGAAGCGCGCGGGCGGAGACGTCATCGAGTTTGCGATGAGGCTGTGGAACGTGACATTCCCCGAGGCGGTGGCGAGGCTGGAGCCGCGCGTGCAGCAGGCGCCATCCAGCGGCTCGGCGTGCAGGGCTCAGGCGATGCAGCCAGGGCGGCTGCTTGAGCGCGTGGTGGACTACTACCAGAAGTGCTTTCTTTCTTCGCTGCCGGCGCAGGAGTATCTGCGATCGCGCGGGATCACGAATCCGGAGATCATTCGCGCGCTGCAGGTGGGCTTCTGCGATGGGACACTGCTCGATCGTGCGCCGGAAGGCAGCAAGACGCGTGCGGCGCTCCGGAAGCTCGGCGTGATCGCGGCTGCCGGCGCTGAGCTCTTTCTTCGCTGCATCGTGCTGCCTCTGCGCGATCTCGCCGGCGTCGTCGTGGGCATCTACGGGCGCGCGATCGATCGCGATCAGCACCTGTTCCTGCCCGGGCCGCGCCGGGGCCTCGTGAACGCCGCGTGCGCCGCCACCAGCGACGAGCTCATCATCACCGAGTCCGTGATCGACGCGGTTTCGTTCCTGGAGGCATGCCTCCCGAATGCCATTCCGATCTACGGCATCAACGGCTGGACCACGGATCACGACGAGCTGCTCGAGAAGCACCGCATCCGCCGCGTCGTCCTGGCGCTCGACTCAGATGATGCCGGCCAGAAGGCCTCCGCCGCGATCGCCGAGAAGCTCACCGCTCGCGGCATCGACGTGCGCAACATCGTCCTGCCGGCGAAAGACGCCAACGAGCTGCTCATGCGCGAGGGCGCAGCCGGGTTCGCTGCGACATTCCTCGGCCTGGTCGCGGTGCAAGATTCTCTTTCGGTGCCGGTGCTGAAGGCCACCGAATGTAGCCACACCACCGTCTCCGGAGCAGCGAAAGAAAAAATCGCAGAGGACCAGGCTTCGGCGCCGTCCCCAACCGAATCTGCGTCCCCGTCTCCACTGGCAAGCAGCGCTCCTTCGGAGAGCCATGCGAGCGAAACGCCAGTCACCAACGCCGAGGTCGCGGAAGAGGCAGCGCCTGCAGCGAAGGAAGAGCACAGCACCGAAGCGGTGGCAGCTTCTCTTTCGCTGCCGTCTGCCAACCTCGCGCACGACGACGGCGCCTACGTGCTCGCCTTCGAGAAGCGCACGTACCGGATCCGCGGCCTGGCCGCGATCGGTGTGGACCGGTTGCGCGTGAATGTGCGGGTCGAGCAGGACGGGCGGTTCCACGTCGACATCTTCGATCTCTACTCGGCGCGCAGCCGCAGGTGCTTCCAGGAGGCCGTTACGGAGGCCTTCGGGCTCGGCGAGGAGGAGACGCCGGCACTCACCCACGAGCTTGCCGTCGTCATCGAGGCGCTGGAGCGCGAGCGGCTGGAGCTGCGCGCCCGCGGCCGGTCGGATACGGCGAAGCACGCGATGAGTGCCGCCGAGCGCGAGGAAGCGATGACGTTTCTGATGTCCCCGAATCTGATCGAGCTCATCCGCCAGGACTTCATCGCGGTGGGCTGTGTGGGCGAAGAGACGGCGATGCTTACGGGGTATCTCGCGGCTATCTCGCGGATGCTGCCGGAGGAGGCGTTGGCGGTGCTCTTCTGCGCGCGCTCGGGGGCCGGCAAGAGCATCATGCAGAAGCGAATCGTGATGTTCGTGCCGGCCGAAGCACTGATCGAGCGCACCTGTGTCACCAGGCAGGCGCTCTTCTACAAGGACGAAAACGCTCTGGTTCACAAGGTGCTCGCGATCGACGAGGAGGGCGGTGCGATCGAAGCGGCTTACGCGCTGAGGTCGCTTCAGAGCGCCGGCTACCTGTCGATCACCTCTACCCGCACCGATCCGCAGACCGGAAAGCAGCGGGCCGAAGACTACCGCGTAAACGGCCCGTGCGCGATCTTCCTGACGACCGCTCACCCCGAGGCCCTCGACTACGAGACGAGAAATCGCTTCATCATCCTCACGATAGATGAGTCGAAGGACCAGACTCGCCGGATTCTCGAAAAGCAGCGCCAGGACGATACGCTCGACGGCCTCGTAGCCGACCAGCGCAAGAAAGCGATTCTGCGCCGCCACCACAACGCACAGCGGCTGCTCCAGCCCATTCGCGTGGTGAACAACCTGGCTCCGAAGCTCGCCTATCCGGCCGACAGGCTCATCCTCCGGCGCGAGCAGAAGAAGTACTTGATGCTCATCAAGACAATCGCGCTTCTCCACCAGTACCAGCGCCCGCGCAAGACGCACACCGTGGGCACAGAGAAGATCCCGTACATCGAGGCGACAGAGCAGGACGTCGCTCTCGCCACCGAGCTTGCGCAAGCGATCCTGCGGCGCAACCTGGACGAGCTCGCGCCGCCATCGCGATCGCTTCTGATCGAAATACGCCGGCTGGTCGTGGCGAAGATGAAGGAGCAGAAGATCCCGCAGCACCACGCGGTGGTCGACCGCAAGGAGATCCAGCAATCAACCGGGCTCTCGCTCTGGCACCTGCGCGACTACCTCCGGCAGCTGGTCGAATACGAGTACATAGTGCCGCTCGTCGGACGCAAAGGGCGCCGCTACATCTACGAGCTCATCTGGGACGGAGTCGAAGAAGACCCGGCCGGAGCTGTGCAAATCCCTCCAAGTGTCCTCCCCGGGTGACACTTGGAGGCACTTGGTGAAACTTGGTGCACCAAGTTTAGGGGGTCTAAGTGGTTGTGACTCAGCCGGTTACGAGCGCTGAAAGTAACTTGGAGGCCTTTTCGGGAGAGCCCGGAGGGGGTCTAACAGAACGACGCGGAGACGCGGAGAGACGCGATGACTGAGCAACAACGCTTGAAGATGAACCTGCTCAAGGCGCGCTTCGTCGAGGCAATGACGGCGTGGAACTGGAGCCGGAAGACGGTGGTGAGCTACGAGCAGAACGTGCGCTACTTCATGAACTGGCTGGAGGCCGAGACCGAGATCGACGATCTCGCGAAGGTGACAACCGAGACGATCGCGTCGTATCAGACCGCGCTCCTTGCGGCCGAGAAGCGCAATGGAGAGAAGGTAACGGTTTCGACGCAACATACGCGCCTCACCGCTGTGAAGGCGTTCCTGGGCTATCTCTGGCGGGAAGGGAAGCTCCTCACGAATCCGGCGGCGCTTGTGGCTCTGCCGAAGCTGCGCCGGCAACTTCCGCGCGCGGACCTGACGGCGAAGGAAGCGATTCGTCTGATTGAAGCCGCCGACACACGCAGACCGCTCGGGATGCGCGACCGTTGCGTCGTGGACGTGCTCTACGCGACCGGGATGCGCAACGCGGAGCTCCGCGCGCTGACACTTGCCGACATTGGTGAGAAGACGCTCACCGTACGCTCTGGCAAGGGGAACAAGGATCGAGTCGTTCCTCTCGGGACCAGCACTGCGGCATGCCTCTCGGACTATCTCCAGCAGGCGCGCCCGAAGCTTGCAGTTCACGATCGTGTGCACAACATCTTCTTGACGAAGAACGGAATGCCCCTGGACACCCTTGCGGTGATCAACGCCGTAAGGCGCTCGGCCCGCGCCGCCGGGATCACGAAGCAGATCCACCCACACAGCTTGAGACATGCCTGCGCAACCCACATGCTCAAGGGCGGAGCCGACATCCGCCATATCCAGAAGCTACTCGGGCACGCATCCTTGCAGACGACCGAGATCTACACGAAGGTCGAGATAGGCGACCTGAAGAAGGTGCACGGGCTGTATCATCCGCGGGAGCGTCATCGTGCTCTCGCACGATGAGCTCCTCGATCGCTACATCGACGCCTGCAAGGCGCGCGGGCTGACTCTGCAGACGCTCACAGGGCGGTACTACCACGTGCGGCACTTCTTGCGGTGGGTAGGAGGCCGCGATCTCCGCGCGCTCACTCCCGAGGAGATGAGCGCTTACGCCGTCGAGGTTGCCTCCATTCGTTACACGCGCTCGAAGGCGGAAGATGCCCCTCGAAAGCCCCTTGCCCCACACACGCAGGCGGTGCGTCTGTGGGCCGTCATCGACCTTCTCGAGTGGCTCGTCGAGCACCGCCTGCTCCTCGCCAACCCCGCTTCCGGCCTCCGCCCCAAGATGCCTCCGCGGCAGCTGCCCAAGCGCATCCCCACCGAATCCGAGATGGCGCGTCTTCTCTCCGTTCCGAACGTGCGTACGTCGATTGGGCGGCGCGATCGCGCCATCCTCGAGCTCATGTACTCGACGGGCTTGCGGCTCGGGGAAGTCGCAGCGCTCGACGTGCAGGACCTGGATCTGAGCGCCGGCACCCTGCACGTGCGCCGTAGCAAAAACGGCAGAGGCCGTGTCGTGCCGCTTGGCGAGACCGCTGTGGCCGCGCTTCTCGATTACCTTCAACACTCGCGCCCGGGCTTCGTGCAGAGCCCCGGCTGTGTGGCGCTCTTCCTCTCCGGCGACCAGAGCTGCTTCGCCGGGAATCGCCTCACGACCTATGGCATCCGATACATCATGCAGCGGATTGCGCGAAAGGCGGGTCTCGATCGCCGCATCAACCCTCACCAGGTTCGACATGCCTGCGCGACTCACATGCTGCGCGCCGGTTGCGACCTGCGCCACATCCAGCAGCTCCTCGGCCACACCCGCATCGACACAACCGAGATCTACACCCACGTCGATGTCTCCGACCTCGCCGACGTCCTCGCCCGCTCCCACCCGCGCTGCAAATAGCCGACGCGGTGATTCTCCGCTTCGCCGCCTCCGTCGCCGATCCGCCTGCCGTCTCTTAGCAGCGAAAGAAAAAGCATCTCTTGCCGAGGCCTCCGGCCAGGCATATACTCGTCTCATCAAAAGCCGCAGGAGAGACCAAGTGATGATCTCCACAGACACAAGCTCCACCGCGAGCGTTGCTCATTCCTTCGCTGCGATCTCCGGAGGAGCGCTGCTTGCCAGTGGAGTCAGGGCCCGGGCCAGGGCGGGGGATCGCAGAGAAGCCGGCGCCGCTTCATCTTCTTCTTTCGCTGCTCGGAGCGCCGCTCATGCTGCACTGCGTCATTCAACAGAATCAGCAACTTCGACAACGCCGCCAAGCGTTTCCAGGGCCGTTCGTCCCAGCCAAGTAGTTGATTCTACTGTGCTGTGCGAGCTGAAAAGTTGCCTACGACATCTAATACGTGCTAGATACTATGACCCGAAGGCGGGACGATTCCTTGGGGAGGATCCGCTGCCTGATGTGAATCTATATCCCTACGTCAACAACAGCCCCGTCGACTTGACGGACCCGTTTGGGC
>JBFLYF010000226.1:0-5372 GCA_040756795.1 Pseudomonadota bacterium | reverse complement strand
GGGCTGCAGGGCTACCAGGCGTTCGGCGGCGACCTGCGCGCGAGCGGCGCGCTCGAGTGGCCGCTGCGCAGCGCGCTCATCGCGGGCGGCATCGTGCTCGCGACGCCCGGCGGCGGCATCCTGCCGTTCAGCAACCTGCAGATGGAGCTCGCCGGCGCGGCGATCCTGCTGCCGGCCTGGCTGCTGCTTCTCTGGGCTAGCCGGCGAGTTGCGCCAGGCGCGCGCGGTCGCGGATCATGATCTCGCGCCGCGACACCGTGATCAGCTCGCGGTTGGTGAGCTCGCGCAGCAGCCGCGACATGGTTTCCTTGGTGACCCCGAGGCGCGCGGCGATCGTGGTCTTGTTCGCCGGCAGCCGCACGATCCAGCTCTCGGCGTCGCCGTTCGGCTCGGCGAGCGAGTCGAGGTAGTGCGCGAGGCGCTGCACGCCGTTCTGCTGCACCGTCGCCTCGACCTCGCCGAGCAGGTCGAGAAAGCGCGCGCCGAGGATGCGCACCAGGTTGCGCGCGAAGGCGGAGTCGTTCTCCAGCAGCCGCTGCAGGGGCGCGGCCGGGATGATGCCGAGCATCGAGTCGGCGAGCGCCACCGCGTCCACCGGGGAAGGCCGGTCGAGCAGGATCGAGGCCTCGCCGAAGGTCTCGTTCGGCCCGAGGAAGCGCACCACCTTCTCGTCGCCGCCGGTGCGCCGCAGCGCGAGCTTGAGCGAGCCGTAGGCCATCGCGACCACGCCGGGCAGCTTCTCGCCCTTGCGTGCGAGCGCCGCGCCGCGCCGGATCCTCTGCGTGCGCGACTGCGCCGCGATCTGCGCGATGCTGCGTTGCGGGATGTCGCGGAACAGCGGCAGGTTGGAAAACAGGCCTTCGAGCAGACGCGGATCCCGGCCATTGCCTGCATTCGCGGCGGGCGCGCTCATGAGGAGCACAGTTTGCATGCGGCGATGCTTCCATACCCCCCGAAGCCGTCTTTGATCCACATCAACCATGTTGCACTTATGCAACGCGCCACTCTTCCGGTTGACGAGCGTCAAACGAGGCGTATTAATGTCTCTCGAGAATCGCCGTGCAAGAGTCATGATGGGCGCCTGGAAAGAATCGCGCTCATCGCCACGCGGGGAGGGAATCGGGGATGGCCAGTCGGCAGGGAATCCTGGGCGCATGCGTCGTCGCATGCGCTTTTGTTTTTTCTGTGCTCCTCGCAGGGCCGGCCAGGGCCCAGGCGCCCGGCCCTGAAGCCTGTGCCAACTGCCACGAAGCCCAGGTCAAGTCCTTCGACGCCTCGAAGCACGGCACCAAGGCGGATTCGCGCACGCCGGTCAATGCAGGCGGCTGCGCGGTCTGTCACGGTGATGCGACCGAACACGTAAAGGCGGGCGGCGGCAGGGGCGTCGGCGGCATCTGGAACCCGCGCAGCAAGACGATTTCCGCCGAGCGCAAGAACGGGCTCTGCCTGACCTGCCACCAGGGCGGCAAGCGCATTCACTGGGAAAGAAGCGCGCACGCCGCGAGCGAAGTCTCGTGCACCTCGTGCCACGAGCTTCACGCCCCGCACGACCGCGCGCGGGACAAGCTCGCGCAGAGCGAGATCTGCTTCGCCTGCCACAAGGAGCAGCGCGCGCAGATGAGCAGGCCCTCGCGCCACCCGATCAAGGAAGGCAAGGTCGCCTGCTCCGACTGCCATAACCCGCACGGCACCGCGGGACCGAAGCAGCTGGTGCGCGACGACGTCAACGACACCTGCTACCAGTGCCACATGGAGAAGCGCGGGCCGTTCGTGCGCACGCACCAGCCGGTGCAGGAGGACTGCACCATCTGCCACAGCCCGCACGGCACGACCAACCCGAACCTGCTCAAGGTGCGCGCGCCGTTCCTCTGCCAGGCCTGCCACCAGCCCACGTCGCACCACGCCACGGTGCCTCAGGATGGCGTGACGACCGCGGCGCCGACGACCAACCAGGCGGTGATCATGGCGCGGGGCTGCGTGAATTGCCATACGAACATTCACGGCAGCAACAACGCGAATGACAACGCGACCGGGCGCGGCTTCCGGCGCTGATGCGAAGGGACGGGGGAGCGCATGAAGGCTTTCGAGAGAAAACTGATCCCGGCTGCGGCGGGCGCATTGCTCGCGGTTTTCGGCGTCGCCGCCTTGGCCGACGAGGATCCCGCGCTGACGAGCAGCGTGGAAGCGGGGATCGCGAACGTATCGCGCGACAACCAGCGCTTCGGGCAGTACAGCGGCCTGAACGACAAGGGCGCCTACCTGTTGCTCGACGCCTACATCAACCGGCGCTACGACGACACCGGGACCTGGCTGAGGTTCACCGGACGCAACCTCGGGCTGGACAGCCGCGAGCTGCGCTTCGAGCACAACCGCCAGGGCAACTGGGGCTACTTCATCGATTTCAGCCAGACGCCGCGCCACGACCCGTACACCGTGACGACGCGGCTGACCGGCATCGGCACGGCGAACCAGACGATCCTCGGCAGCGCGACGATGCAGGAGTACCGCCTCAAGACCGAGCGCAAGGCCTGGACCTTCGGCTTCGACAAGTCGCTGCTGCCCGGTCTCGGCCTGCAGGTGCGCTTCCGGAACGAGGACAAGGAGGGCTCGCGCCTGTTCGGCCAGGGCACGTTCGGAAGTTTCCGCTTCCTGACTGACCCGATCGACTACAACACCAAGCAGCTCGAGGCGACGCTCAATTACTCGACACCGAGGCTGCAGCTCTCCGGCGGCTACTACGGGACCTGGTTCAGGAACAGCAACCTCGCCCTGAACATCGGCGGCTCGATCGCCGGATTCACCCCGGCCGCGCTGCCGCCCGGCAACGATTCGCATCAGGTGAACCTCGCGCTCGCCTACAGGTTCACCAGCGCGATCCGCGGCAACTTCAAGTTCGCGCGCGCGCGTGCCACGCAGGACGACGCCTTCCCGGTCGCACCGCTCGCCGGCCTGCCGAGCAATCTGCAGGCTCGCGTGGACACGACGCTGCTGCAGGCGGGGCTGACCGCGCGCGCGACTCCCAACCTGACGCTGCGGGCGGACTTGCGCTATCACGATCGCGACGACAAGACGCCGGTCCTGGTCTATTACCCGTCGCAGGCCGCGGGCGCGAGCACCAACGCCGGCGTGAACGAACCGCGCAGCATCCGCACCACGAGCGGCAAGCTCGAGGCGAGCTACCGCCTGCCGATGGGGCTGCGGCTGACGGGGGGCGTCGACTACGAGGAGAAGAAGCGCAACAGCCCGCCGGTCCGCGCGGTGGATTTCCGGGAGAAGACCGACGAGACCACGCTGCGCGCGGAGCTTCGCCGCTCGATGTCCGAGACGCTCACGGGCGCGCTCGGCGTGCTGCACGGCAGGCGCCGCGGCTCGGACTGGCTGCCGATGGTGGCGTTCAACGGCACGGCGACCTCGGCGGCCATCGCGCCGCTGCACCTGATCGACCGCGACCGCGATACGCTGCGCCTCACGCTCGACTGGATGCCGCTTGAGCGGCTGCAGCTCGGTTTCCGCGTCGACGGCTCGCGCGACAAGTACACCGGACGCGGCATCAACGCGTTCGATATCGGACCCAAGAAGGGCACGGGAACCAACTTCTCGCTTGACGCCGCTTACGCGTTCAGCGAAGGGGTCAGCGGCACGGCGTGGTACCAGCGCAACGAGAACCGCTACGATCAGACGATGTGCCAGACCAATGCCGCCGATGTCTGCACCAACAGCGCCGCCAACCCCGTCTGGGGCTCGAGCCTGAAGAACATCTCGGACACATGGGGGCTCGGCCTGCGCGCCAAGGTCAGCGCGCGGCTGGAACTGCGTGCGGACTTCACCGATGCCGACGTGCGCGACGAGCTGGGCACGAGCCTGATCTCGCCTGCCGGCTCCACGACCGTGACGCCGCTGCCGAACATCAACACGCGCGTAACCACGTTCAAGCTCGCCGGCGATTACGCGCTGAGCCGACAGTCCACGCTTCGCCTGTTCTACGTCTACGATCGCTATCGGACGGACGACTGGACCTGGGCGAACTGGAACTACACGACGGCCACCGACGGCGGCACGACGGTGCGGGAGTCCCCGAACCAGAAAGTGAATTTCATCGGCGTCTCCTATCGCTACCGCTTCCAGTAGGTCAACCGCCCGCGCCCGGCGCCGTTATATCCTTGTCCGTCCAGACCCCAATAGGAGACTCGATATGAAAGTCGTACTCGCCACCCTCGCCGCCGCGGGCCTGCTGGCTTCAGCGCCCGTCCAGGCCCAGGACGCGCTCAAGGCGGCCGGCTGCATGGGCTGCCACGACATGGACAAGAAGAAGGTCGGTCCTTCGATCAAGGACATCGCGGCCAAGGGCAAGGGCAAGGCGGCCGAGCTCGTCACCAAGCTCAAGGAAGGCAAGGGCCATCCCAAGGTCGCGAAGTCCGATGCCGAGCTCAAGGCGGCGGTGGACGCGGCGCTGGCGGCGAAATAGACAAGGAGACGTGATGAAGACCAAGTTGGTCGTGATCGTGGCCGCCGCAGGTCTGCTGGCCGGTGGCGCCGCGCAGGCGCAGGATGCGCTCAAGGCGGGCGGCTGCCTCGGCTGCCACGAGATGGACAAGAAGAAGGTCGGCCCCGCGTTCAAGGATGCTGCGGCCAAGTACAAGGGGAAGAAGGACGCCGCCGCCGGGATCATCGCCAAGATGAAGGAAGGCAAGGGCCACCCGAAGGTCGCCAAGTCCGACGCCGAGATCAAGGCCGCCGTCGAAGCCGCGCTCGCGGCGAAGTAGGTTTTTTCGCCCTTTGGTAAACTCCCCGGGGAAGGGAGCGTTCTCCATTTCATGATCCGGAAGCTTCTTGCGATCGCGCTGGCGGCCGTTGCGCCGCAGCTGCTTGCCCAGGGCGCCGAGCGCAGCGGCAAGGAAGTCGTCGAAGCCGTGTGCGCGGCCTGCCACGCCAAGGGCGTGAACGGGGCGCCGCGCATCGGCGACCGGAAGGCGTGGGCGAAGCGCGCGCGCCAGGGCCTGACGAGCCTGACGCAGAACGCGCTCACGGGCATCCGCAAGATGCCCTCGCACGGCGGGAAGATGGAGCTCACGGATCTCGAGATCGGGCGCGCGATCGCCTACATGGTCAACCAGTCGGGCGGCAAGTGGGTCGAGCCCGCGAGCCTGAAGGACATGGCCGCCGAGCGCAGCGGCAAGCAGGTCGTCGAGGAGCAGTGCGCCCGGTGCCACAAGGACGGCAAGGAGGGCGCGCCGAGGGTCGGCGATCGCAAGGCCTGGACGCCGCGCCTGAAGGATGGCATCGACAACGCGGTGCGCGCGGCGATCCGCGGCCACGGCGGCATGCCGCCGCGCGGCGACAAGGCCGACCTCACCGACGCGGAGATCCGCGGC
>JBFLYF010000225.1:0-5378 GCA_040756795.1 Pseudomonadota bacterium | reverse complement strand
CTCAGGTCGCGAGGGCTCGCCGTCGCGGCTGCGGGCACGCTCGGTCTCGCGGGGCTCGCGTTCGCGCTCGTCTGGGCGAAGCAGACCGCGGGGTTGCAGGGCGCGGTGCCGTGGCTGCTCGGCACGCTCGCGGTGCTGCAGGTCTTCGTGGTTGCGCGCCACATTCTCGCGATGGCGGCGCAGGCGCTCGTGCGCCGGATCCTCAATCAGCATGTGCTGCTCGAAGCGGGCGCGTTCGCCGGTCTCGCCGGCGGCGCGATCGGCCTCGCGCTCGAGCGACCCGGTTTTCCCACGGCCCCGTTCTTCGCGGTGGCGATCCTGGTGAGCACCTATCACCTGTTCTCCGAGTGGCTCTCGCTCATCGTCAAGACGCGCAGCTCGCAGGCGGTGAAGCGGCTGCTCGAGCTGCAGCCCGACACGGCGCGCGTGCTGCGCGGCGGGGCCGAAGTCGAGGTGCCGGTCGAGGCGGTCGCGGCGGGAGAGCAGGTGCGCATCCGTCCCGGCGAGCGCGTGCCGGTGGACGGCGTCGTGACGGGGGGCCATTCGGCCGTCGACCAGTCGCTGGTTACGGGCGAGCCGCTTCCGGTCGACAAGCGCGAGGGCGACAGCGTGATCGGGGGTTCGATCAACGGCACGGGCACGCTCGTCGTGCGCGTCACCGCGGCAGGCGAGGAGTCCTTTCTCAACCGGGTGGTGCGCGAAGTGGAGGATGCGCGCGCGCTCAAGCCCGGCATCCTGCATCTCGTGGATCGCGTGCTCGTCGTCTACGCGCCGGTCGTGCTCGGCGCCGCGGCGCTCGCGTTCATCGGCTGGCTCGCCGGCTCCTGGCGCGTGGCCGGGCAGGCGGATCTCGAGCGTGCCGTGTTCGCGGGCCTGAGCGTGCTCGTCATGGGCTATCCCTGCGCGGTCGGGATCTCGGCGCCGCTTTCGATCGTGCGCGGCGCGGGTCTCGCGGCCGAGCGCGGCATCCTCATGCGCACGGGCGAGGCTTTCCAGGGGTTCCGGCTCGTCGGCACCGTCGTGCTCGACAAGACGGGAACCCTCACGCTCGGCAGGCCGGAGCTGCGCGAGATCGAGCTCGCGCGCGGCAGCGAGGCAGAGCTGCTCGCGATCGCCGCGGCGGCAGAGGCTTCCTCCGAGCACCCGCTTGCGCAGGCCGCGGTGCGCGCCGCGCTGGAGCGCCGCGTCGTTCCGCCGGAAGTGGAATCGTTCCAGGCCGTCCCGGGCCGCGGCGTGAGCGCACGCATCGGGGGTGAAGAGGTCCTCGTGGGCAGCCCCACGTTCCTCGCGGCCTCGCGTATCAACATCGTGCCGCTCGCGGCGCGCATGGACGAACTGGAGAAACGCGGCCGCACGGTGATCGCGGTGGCGCGCGGCGGGAGGCTTCTCGGCGCGCTCGCATTCGGCGATACGCTGCGGCCCGAGGCGCCGGCGGCAGTGGCGCGACTGCGGCGCGCGGGGCTGCGCGTCGTGCTGATGACGGGCGACAACGAGCGCGCCGCGGCGCGCATCGCGCGCGAAGCGGGCATCGAGGAAGTGCACTCCGGTGTGCTGCCGGGAGAAAAGTCGGCGCTGGTGCGGCGGCTTCAGGCGGTGGGCCGGGTCGCGATGGTCGGCGACGGCATCAACGACGCGCCGGCGCTCATGCAAGCTGACGTGGGAATCGCGATGGGAGGCGGCACCGACATCGCGATCGAATCCGCCGACATCATCGTGCTCTCCAACCGCCTCGATGCGGTCCCCGTGGCGCGCGAGGTGAGCGCGAAGAGCTACCGGAAGATGGTCCAGAACGTGACGCTCGCGTTCCTGTTCAACGGCATCGGCATTCCGCTCGCGGCGACCGGGCTGGTCTACCCGGTCTGGGCGATGGCGGCGATGGCGGTGAGCGTCACCGCGATCTTCCTGAATTCGCTCTGGGGCGAGCCGCGGATCTTCTTCGACGCGATCCTGAGCGTGGGGCGCGCACCGGCCGCCTCTCAGGCCGCGCAGCAGCCGCGCGCGGCCTGAACCGGCGGGCACGGCATGCTGCCGTAGCTGCAGAACACGCAGCAATCGCCGGGCTTCGGCTTCAGGCGCGCGCCGCAGCCGGCGCAGACGTGGAAGAACACGCAGGCGTCCTCTGGCATTCGCTCCACGCTCGAATGGCCGCAATGCGGGCAGGTGAGCGTGCTCTCGAGCACGGCCGCGGTCATTTCTTCACGCTCGCCGGGTAGCCCGCATCGCCGACCGCCTTGAGGAGCATTTCGGGCGAGGCCCTGTCCGGATCGTATTTCGCCTCGGCGGACCTGGTCGCGAGGTCGGCCTTCGCCTCGAGCACGCCGGGCACGCGCTCGAGCGCTTTTTTCACCGAGATCGGGCAGAGCGAGCAGTTCATGCCCGGCACATCGAGCACGACGCGCTTGGGTTCGCCTGCAAACGCCGTCGCCGCGTGAAGCAGCGCGATGCTAGCCAACAAGATACGGAACATAGAAAGGCGACAGAAGAAGCGCCTTCGCGCCGAGCAGCGTCGTCCAGAACGCGATGCGCTGCCTGCGGCGCGCAGCGGGCGCGGCGCAAGCGGTGCCGGGCGCGCAGGCGCTCGCCGGCCTCAGATAGAGGCGATAGAAAGCGAACCCGAACGCGGCGAGCGCTGCCGCGATGAAGATCCACTGGAAGCGCTGCAGCTCGCGCAGCTGCGCGACCCAGGCGCCACCGAAGCCGACCGACACCAGCACCAGCGGCAGCACGCAGCAGGTCGAGGCGCCGAGCGCCGAGGCGCAGCCCGCGAGAATGGACGCGGTTTCGGGGGCGGGGCGGTTCATGGGGCGGGAGAGTAAACTCCGTACCGGGCTACGGAGTCAAGCATGGACACGATGACCATCGGAGGGCTGGCGAAGGCGACGGGCGTGCACGTGGAGACGATCCGCTACTACCAGCGGCGCGGGCTGCTCGCCGAACCCAGGCGGCCCGCGGGCGGCGTGCGGCGCTACGGCGCGGACGCGGTGGCGCGGCTCGGCTTCATCCGGCGCGCGCAGGAGGTCGGGTTCACGCTCGAGGAGGTGGGGGTGCTGCTGAAGCTCGGCGAAACCCCCAACTGCCGCGGCGCCCGCTCGCTCGCCGCGCGCAAGCTCGCGCTGGTCGAGGCGCGGCTTGCCGACCTCGGCCGCATACGCGGCGCGCTGCGCTCGCTGCTCGCGCAATGCGACACGGGCCGCGAGCGCCATTGCCCGATCATCGATGCGCTGTCAGGCGAGCCGGCCGAGCTCCGACAATAGGCGCATGCGCTTCGCATTCCTCGATAATTTCCGCGGCCGGCCCGACCGCGCGGCGGCGCTGCAGAGCTACCAGCGGCTGCACGACGTGTACGACGACTCCTGCCACTGGCTCGACACCATCCGCGCGCAGGCGATCGAGCTGCTCGAGCTGCGTGAGGGCGACACCGTGCTCGACGTCGCCTGCGGCACCGGCGCGATGCTGCCCGCGCTCGGCCGCGCGGTGGGCGCGCGCGGCCGCGTGATCGGCATCGAGCAGTCCCCCGAGATGGCGGCGATCGCCGCGAGCCGCGCGGCCGGAGCAGCGAATGTCGACGTGCTGGTCGCGCCGGTGGAGGAGGCGCGCTTCGAGGCGCGCGCCGATGCGGTGCTGTTTTGCTACACGCACGACGTGCTGCAGTCCGACAGGGCGGTAGAGAACGTCATGCGCCACGCGCGTCCCGGAGCGAGGGTCGTGGTGGCGGGCGCGCGGCTGCTCGGCTGGTGGGCGGCGCCGCTCAACCTGTGGAAGCTGTGGCGCTCGCGCCATTACCTCTCGACTTACGCCGGGCTGCGCGACCCGGCGGCGCGGCTGCGCCGCTACTGCCCGGACCTGAAGATTCGCGCCACCCGCATTCTCGGCACGAGCTATCTTGCAGCCGGCCATGCCGGGGCCGGGAGCGACCTGTAAGGCCCCCGGGCGCAGGCGCGACCAAGCCAGCGTTCCAACTCACATCAACCCGAAAGAGGAGCCATTCACCATGAAGCGTCAAGCCGCCGCCATCGCCGTAGCCGCACTCGCCGCGCTCGCCGCGGGCGCCGCGAGCGCCCAGGACAAAGCCGCCGAAAAAGGCAAGGAAAAGTGCTACGGCGTTTCGCTCGCCGGCAAGAACGACTGCGCCGCGGGCCCCGGCACCACCTGCGCCGGCACCTCCAAGGTGGACTACCAGGGCAACGCCTGGAAATACGTCGCCAAGGGCACTTGCACCACGATCAAGACGCCCAAGGGCATGGGCTCGCTGAAGGAAATCAAGAGCTGATCGGCGGCGGCGAAGCGGTGCACGCCATCCCGTCCGCGGGGCTGAGCCTGAAGCCTCCGCATTTCGAGGAGGCGCTCGCCGCGCCGCCCGGCCTGTGGTTCGAGGTGCATCCCGAGAACTACATGGTCGAGGGCGGCCCGCGCCTCGCCTGGCTGGACGCGATCCGCGGGCGCCACCCGCTCTCGCTGCACGGCGTCGGCGCCTCGCTCGCGGCCGACGCCGAGCCCGATCCGGCGCACCTCGCGCGCTTCGC
Source organism: Pseudomonadota bacterium (assembly GCA_040756795.1). Lineage (GTDB taxonomy): Bacteria > Pseudomonadota > Gammaproteobacteria > Burkholderiales > SG8-39 > RBG-16-66-20. The sequence goes on along the minus strand of JBFLYF010000225.1, from coordinate 855 downwards.
GGCGCTCGCCGCGCGCCTCGAGCCGGCGCTGGTTTCCGAGCACCTCGCCTGGTCGGCCTGGCGCGGCGCCTACCGGCCGGACCTGCTGCCCTTCCCGCGTACGCAGGAGGCGCTGCTGCGCATCACCGCGAACGTCGGGCGGCTGCAGGATGCGTTGCAGCGGCAGATCGCGATCGAGAATCCGTCGCACTACCTGCACCTGGAGGAGCACGAGTACGACGAGATCGACTTCCTCGAGGAGCTGACGCGGCGCAGCGGCTGCGCGCTGCTGCTCGACGTCAACAACGTCTACGTGAGCGCGCGCAACCTCGGCGCCTCGGCCGAGGCCTACATCGACGCGTTTCCCGCGGCCCCGATCACCGAGATCCACCTTGCCGGGCATTCGACGGACCCGGCGCTCGGCGAGCGGCTGCTGGTGGACTCGCACGACGCGCCGGTCGCGCCCGCGGTGTGGCGGCTCTACGAGCGGCTGGTGGCGCGCATCGGCGCGCGCCCCACGCTGATCGAGCGCGACGACAAGCTGCCGGCGTTCGAAGCGCTGCTCGCCGAGCGCGCGCAGGCCGAGGCCGTGCTGCGCGCCGGCGAGCGGATCGCCGCATGAGGCTCGCTGCCTTTCAGGACGCCTTCGCCGCGGCGCTCGCGGCCGATGAGCCGCGCTCGGCGCTGCCGCAGCTCGGCGCGCAGCCCGGGTTCGCCGTCTACCGCAACACGGTGATGAAAGGCTGCATCGACGCTTTGCAGGCGAACTATCCTGCGGTCGAGCGGCTGGTGGGCGAGGAGTGGTTCCGCGCCGCGGCCGCCGTCTACGCGCGCGCCGAGCCGCCGGCGCACGCCTCGCTGCTCGATTACGGCGCG
>JBFLYF010000224.1:0-5447 GCA_040756795.1 Pseudomonadota bacterium | reverse complement strand
AGCCGGGAGCGGGCTCCGGCCGCATGCGCTCGAGCGCGCGCTCGCGCGCCTGGCGCAGCCGCTCGGCGACGCGCGCGCTCAAGTGCCCGTTGACGCGCGAGCCTTCGTTCAGCGCCTGCCGGATCCTGTTCGCGAGCTGCTGTTCGTTCATCGTGTTCATAGCGTCACGCCGCGTGCCCTGAGCGCCGCCGCCAGAGCGTGCGCGGCCCGGGAGCAGTGCGTTTTCACGCTGCCCTCCGAGCATCCCATGGCTCTGGCGGTCTCGGCCACGTCGAGTTCCTCCCAGTAACGCATGATAAACGCTTCGCGTTGACGGGTCGGCAGGCGCGCGATCTCCTCTTCAATGATTTCAACCACTTGGGAGCGCTCGAGCCGCTCCGCGGGCGCGACCTCGCGATTGGCGTCGCCCGCGGCGCGCAGCGTCTCGAGCGGGTCGTGCTCCTCCTCCTCGCCGCGTCCGGGCGCGAGCGCCGAAAGCAGGCTCATCCAGGTCGAGCGGACCTTCCGGCGCCTGAACCAGTCGCGGATCGCGTTCTGCAGGATGCGCTGGAAGAGCGGCGGAAGCTCGCCCGGGACGCGGTCGCCGTAACGCTCGGCAAGCCGCAGCATCGCGTCCTGCACGATGTCGAGCGCCGCCTCCTCCTCGCGGACGGCGAACATGGCCTGCTTGAATGCTCGCCGCTCGACGCTCGCGAGGAACGCCGAGAGCTCGCTGCGCGATGCCAGAATCCCTCCCGGGCCCGGGTTTCGGTTCTTCGGCGGCGATGGTATCAAACGCCGCCTGCGGCGAGCTTCGCCGCGGCTTGACCGCATCGCAGCAAGCCGTTAATCTTCAAAGCTTTTCCGACCTCAGCAGAACAACGGACAATGGACCGGGTCAAGACCGAGCAGCTCAGCGGCGCGGAGATCGTGGTGCGGTGCCTGCAGGCCGAGGGCGTCGACTACGTCTTCGGCTATCCGGGCGGCGCGGTCCTGTGGATCTACGACGAGCTGTTCAAGCAGGACAAGGTGCGCCACGTGCTGGTGCGCCACGAGCAGGGCGCGGCGCACGCGGCGGACGGCTACTCGCGAAGCTCGCAGAAAGTCGGAGTCTGCCTGGTCACCTCCGGGCCCGGCGTCACCAACGCCGTGACCGGGATCGCCACCGCCTACATGGACTCGATCCCGATGGTGGTGATCAGCGGCCAGGTCCCGACGCACGCGATCGGCCAGGACGCCTTCCAGGAATGCGACACCGTCGGCATCACGCGGCCGTGCGTGAAGCACAACTTCCTGGTGAAGGACGTGAAGGACCTCGCGATGACCATGAAGAAGGCTTTCTACATCGCGACCACGGGGCGCCCGGGGCCGGTGCTGGTGGACATCCCGAAGGACGTCACCACCCACAAGTGCGAGTTCGCCTACCCGGAGACGATCTCGATGCGCTCCTACAACCCGGTGCGCAAGGGCCACGCCGGGCAGATCAAGAAGGCGGTGCAGCTGCTGCTCGCCGCCGAGCGCCCGATGATCTACACCGGCGGCGGCGTGGTGCTGTCGAACGCGGCGCCGCAGCTGACCGAGCTGGTGCGCCTGCTCGGCTTTCCCGTGACCAACACGCTGATGGGCCTGGGCGCCTACCCCGGGACCGACCGCCAGTTCCTCGGCATGCCGGGCATGCACGGCACCTATCAGACCAACATGGCGATGCAGAACTGCGACGTGCTGCTCGCCATCGGCGCGCGCTTCGACGATCGCGTCATCGGCAATCCGGAGCACTTCGCGCAGAACCCGCGCAAGATCATCCACATCGACATCGACCCGTCATCGATCTCCAAACGGGTGAAGGTGGACATCCCGATCGTCGGGAATATTCCGGATGTTTTGAATGACTTTTTGGTTTTGCTTGGGAAATCAAAAACACAAGACATCAGCGCGTGGTGGGCGCAGATCGAGGAGTGGCGCGCCAGGGACTGCCTCAGGTACGACCGCGCCTCGAAGATCATCAAGCCGCAGTTCGTGCTGGAGAAGCTCTACGAGGTCACCGGCGGCGACGCCATCGTGACCTCGGACGTCGGCCAGCACCAGATGTGGGCGGCGCAGTTCTACAAGTTCGACCGGCCGCGGCGCTGGATCAACTCGGGGGGGCTGGGCACCATGGGTTTCGGGCTGCCCGCGGCGATGGGCGCGCAGCTCGCCAACCCGGGCGCGACGGTGGCCTGCGTCACCGGCGAATCCTCGATCCAGATGTGCCTGCAGGAACTCTCGACCTGCAAGCAGTACCGCCTGCCGATCAAGATCGTCAACCTCAACAACAAGTACATGGGCATGGTGCGCCAGTGGCAGCAGTTCTTCCACGGCAACCGCTATTCCGAGTCCTACATGGACGCGCTGCCCGACTTCGTCAAACTCGCCGAGGGCTACGGCCACCGCGGCATGCTGGTCGACAAGCCCGCCGACGTCGAGCCCGCGCTGCGCGAGGCGTTCAGCCGCAGGAACGAGCTGCTGTTCCTCGACTTCGTCACCGACCAGACCGAAAACGTCTATCCGATGGTTCCCGGCGGCAAGGGCATCACGGAAATGATCCTTTCAGAGGATCTTTGATGAGGCACATCATCTCGATCCTCGTCGAGAACGAGGCCGGCGCGCTTTCGCGCATCTCGAACATGTTCTCGGCGCGCGGCTACAACATCGAGTCGCTCACCGTGGCGCCGACCGAGGACGCCTCGATGTCGCGCATGACGGTGGTGACCAAGGGCTCGGACGACGTGATCGAGCAGATCACCAAGCAATTGAACAAGCTGGTCGAGGTGGTCAAGGTGGTGGACCTCTCGGAGGCCGAGCACATCGAGCGCGAGCTGATGCTGATCAAGGTGCGCGCCGGCGCCAAGGAGAGGGAAGACATGAAGCGCATGGCCGACATCTTCCGCGGCCGCGTGATCGACGTCTCGGACAACACCTACACCATCGAGCTCACCGGCGACGGCGCCAAGCTGGACGCCTTCCTGCAGGCGCTCGACCAGGGCACGATCCTGGAGACGGTGCGCACCGGCGCGAGCGGCATCGGCCGCGGCAATCGAATTCTCAGAGTCTGAGGGGAACCATGAAGGTCTATTACGACAAGGACGCCGATCTCTCGCTCGTCAAGGGCAAGAAGGTCGCGATTCTCGGCTACGGCTCGCAGGGCCACGCGCATGCGCTCAACCTGAAGGAGTCCGGGGTGAAGGTCACCGTAGGGCTGCGCAAGGGCGGCGCCTCGTGGGACAAGGCGAAGAAGAGCGCCGTCAAGGTGGCCGGGATCGCCGAGGCGATCAGGGGCGCCGACATCGTCATGGTGCTGCTGCCGGACGAGCATCACGCCGCCGTCTATTCGCAGTTCATCGAGCCCAATATCAAGAAGGGCGCGTCTCTCGCGTTCGCGCACGGCTTCAACATCCACTACGGGCTGATCCAGCCGCGCGCCGACCTCGACGTGTGGATGGTGGCGCCCAAGGCGCCCGGCCACACGGTGCGCTCCACCTACGCCGCCGGCGGCGGCGTGCCCATGCTGATCGCGGTGCACCGCAATCCGTCGAAGAAGGCGCGCGACATGGCGCTCTCCTACGCGGCCGCCATCGGCGGCGGCAAGGCCGGCATCATCGAGACGAGCTTCAAGGAGGAGACCGAGACCGACCTGTTCGGCGAGCAGACGGTGCTGTGCGGCGGCGTGGTGGAGCTGGTGAAGGCGGGCTTCGACACGCTCACCGAGGCGGGCTACGCCCCCGAGATGGCGTACTTTGAATGCCTGCATGAGCTCAAGCTGATCGTCGACCTCATGTACGAGGGCGGCATCGGCACCATGAACTACTCGATCTCCAACAACGCGGAGTACGGCGAGTACGTCACCGGGCCGAAGATCATCGACCAGGGCGTGCGCAGCCGCATGAAGGAGGCGCTGCGCCGCATCCAGACCGGCGAGTACGCGCGCGAGTTCGTGCTGGAAAACCGCGCCGGCGCGCCCGAGCTGCTCTCGCAGCGCCGCATGACCGCCGAGCTGCCGATCGAGAAGGTCGGCGCGCGGCTGCGCGAGATGATGCCCTGGATCAAGCGCAACCGCCTGGTCGACACCTCCAAGAACTAGTGGGGCGGTACCCGCACCCGATCATCGCCCGCGAGGGCTGGCCTTTTCTCGGAGTTGCTTTCGCCCTTTCCCTCGGGGTAAGCCTCACGCTCGGCCTCGTCTGGTCCCTGCCGTTCTGGGCGGCCGCCGTTTTCATCCTGCAATTCTTCCGCGACCCGCCGCGCGAGGTGCCCGAGGACCCGCGCGCGGTGGTCTCGCCGGCCGACGGGCGCGTAGTCGCGGTGGAAAAGACGCGCGATCCCTACCTGGAGCGCGACGCGCTCAAGGTGTCGGTGTTCATGAACGTCTTCAACGTGCATTCCAACCGCTCGCCGGTGGACGGCACCGTGCGGCGGCGCTGGTACCACGCCGGCAGCTTCGTGAACGCCGCGCTCGACAAGGCCTCGCTCGAGAACGAGAGGAACGCCCTCTGGTTCCGCACCCGCTCGGGGGAGGACGTGACCTGCGTGCAGATCGCCGGCTTGGTCGCGCGGCGCATTCTCTGCTATGTTGGCGAGGGCGCGGAGCTCGAGCGCGGGCAGCGGTACGGCTTCATCCGCTTCGGCTCGCGCCTGGACGTGTACCTGCCGCCGGATGCCGAGGTCAGGGCGGCGCTCGGCGACAAGGTGCACGCGGCGGAGTCGATCCTTGCGAGGCTGGCTGCGCATGGGTGACCTGAGGGACCTGGAAGAGGCAAGGCCGGAGGAAGGCGCCCCGCAGGGCGACGATCTGGTGCGCGCGCGCGGCCTCGGCGCCTTGCGCCGTCGCGGCATCTACCTGCTGCCGAACCTGTTCACCACCGCGGCGCTGTTCGCCGGCTTCTACGCCATCGTGCAGGCGATGAACGCGCGCTTCGAGATCGCGGCGATCGCGATCTACGTCGCCATGGTGCTCGACGGCCTGGACGGGCGCGTCGCGCGCCTCACCCACACCACGAGCGAGTTCGGCGCGCAGTACGACAGCCTCTCGGACATGGTCTGCTTCGGCGCGGCGCCCGCGCTCGTCATGTACGAGTGGGCGCTGAAGGACATGGGCAAGGCGGGCTGGATCGCCGCCTTCGTCTACTGCGCCGGGGCGGCGCTGCGCCTGGCGCGCTTCAACACCAACATCGACGTGGTCGACAAGCGCTACTTCCAGGGGCTGCCGAGCCCGATGGCGGCGGCGCTGCTCGCGGGCCTGGTGTGGGTGTTCGACGACCTCGGCATCGACCGCGAGCTGTGGCTCGATTTCATCGCCTGGTTCGTCACCATGTACGCCGGCATCACGATGGTGACCAACGTGCCGTTCTTCAGCTTCAAGGACTTCAACCTGAAGAAGGCGGTGCCGTTCTGGGTGATGCTGGCGCTGGTCGCGGGCCTCGCGGTGGTTTCGC
>JBFLYF010000223.1:0-5448 GCA_040756795.1 Pseudomonadota bacterium | reverse complement strand
AAGCCGGTCGTCCACGGCATGGACTTGTACAGCCCGCCTAGGTCGGTTCCTTTGACGGAGCCCGCGCGCAGCAGCACCGCACCCATCGACATGAAGAGCAGCGCCTTGAAAAGGATGTCTGCAAAGGCGTGTGCCACGGCGCCGTTCAGCCCCCACTCGGTTCCCAGGCCTATGCCGACCACCATGAATCCGAGCTGGTTGTTGACGCTGTAGGCGAGCACCCGGCGCAGGTCGTTCTCGATCACGGCGTAGAAGATCGGGAACGCGGTCATCGCGGCGCCGATCCAGATCAGCACCTCGGTGCCGGCGAAGCCGCGCGCGAGCGCGTAGATGCCGAGCTTGGTGGTGAACGCCGACAGCACCACCGTGCCGGTGGCGCTCGCCTCCGGATAGGCGTCCTGCAGCCAGTTATGGAGCAGCGGGAACGCGCACTTGACGCCGAACGCGAGCAGGAAGAGCGCCCCACCGGGCGAATCGAGCCCGAGGTACCCGAAATCGAGCGCCGCGCCCTCGGCATGGCGCAGCGCTGCGCCCGCGGCGAGCAGCATGCCGGAGGCGAGCTGCACGGCGAGGTAACGCATGCCGGCGCCATAGGCGCGCTGTCCGCCTCCCGCCCAGACGACGAGCGCCGAGGCGAGTGCCGAAATCTCCCAGAAGACGAACAGCGTCAGCAGGTCGCCGGCGAATACCGCGGCGAGCGCGCTGCCCGCGTAGACGAGCGAGGCCGGCGGCTCTACGCCGCCGCGCATTCGCCAGGAGAAGACCGCATTCAGGAACGCCGCGATCGTGAAGATGTATCCGAAAGCGAGGCTCAGCCGGTCGGCGCGCACGAGCGCAAGCGTGAAGCCGAACGCTTCGACCTCGAGCCGGTATCCCGGCTCGAGCCACGCGAGCTGCACGAACGCCAGGGCCGGCGCCGCGACCGCGATGGCGCCGCGTGCCGCCTGCGGCATGAGCGGCAGTGCGAGCCCCGCCGCGATCAGAATCAGGCCCGCGGGCAGCTCAGTGATCATAGTAGTCTTCGCGCCGCATCACCGCGCGGCGCAGCCACTTCGCCGCGAGCACCAGCGCGACGCAGGCGGCAAAGCCATACACGGCATAAAACGCGAACGAGCCGTCGAAGCCGGCTTCCGCGTGCCGGTGCACGAGCAAATCCGCGGCAGCGAGCAGCGCGCCGAGCGCGAGCGTGACGCGGTAGATCCACTCGACGCTTGTCACGGCGACATCCCCGCCGCCGCCTTTGCCAGACCGAGCGGCACCGCGACGGCGAACGGCAGTGCCAGCGTCGCCGCAGCGGTGGCGACGAGTGCGGCCAGCATCGTCCACGGCGCCTCGCCGTGGACGCGGTCGCCTGCGGGTGGCGCACGCAGGAACGCGGCGTGCACCACCGGCATGAAATACGCGGCGTTGAGCAGCGTGCTCGCCGCGAGCACGGCGAGCGCGAGCCACTGGCCCGCGCCCGCCGCGCTCTGGAACATGAGCCACTTGCTCAGGAACCCCGCTGCCGGCGGCAGCCCGATCAGCGAGGCCGCTCCTACGGCGAACGCAGCCATGGTCCAGGGCATGCGCCGCCCGATGCCGTCGAGCTGGCTCACCTCGGTCTTGCCCGAGGCGGTGGAAATCGCACCGGCGCAGAAGAACAGCGTGATCTTGCCGAACGCGTGCGCGACGATATGCAGCGCCGCCGCCGCCACCGAGAGCGGCGTCAGCAGCGCCGCGGCGAGCACCACGTACGAGAGCTGGCTCACCGTAGAGTAGGCAAGCCGCCGCTTCAGATTGTCGGAGCGCAGCGCGACGATGGAGGCGGCGATGATGGTGAAGCCGGCGACCGCGGGAAGCCAATCCGCGGCGCCCACCGCGGCGAGCGCCTCGACCCCGAACACGTACACGATCACCTTCACCACGGCGAACACGCCCGCCTTCACCACGGCGACGGCGTGCAGCAGCGCCGACACCGGTGTGGGCGCCACCATCGCCGCGGGCAGCCAGCGATGCACCGGCATCAGCGCCGCCTTGCCGATGCCGAACATGTAGAGTGCGAACAGAGCGCCGGTGGCGACGCCGGACAGGCCGGCCGCGCGCAGGATTCCACCAGGAGCGAACTCGAGCGTGCCGGCGAAAACCCAAGTCGCGACGATCGCCGGCAGCAGCAGCACGATCGAGGTACCCAGCAGCAGGCCGAGATACATCCGCCCTCCCGAGCGAGCCTCGTCGTCGCCGTGATGCGTCACGAGCGGCCAGGTGACCAGCGTGAGCATCTCGTAGAACAGGAACAGCGTCAGCAGGTTCGAGGCAAGCGCGATGCCCATGGTCGCGGCGAGCGCGAGCGCGAAGCAGACGTAGAACCGCGTCTGATGCGGCTCGTCGTTGCCGCGCATGTAGCCGATCGAGTACACCGAGTTGACGATCCACAGGCCGGAGGCGAGCAGCGCGAACAGCATCCCCAGCGGTTCGACGCGGAAACCGAGCGCGATGCCGGGCAGCATCTCGAGCAGGATCAGTTCCGGCCGCCCGCCGTCGAGCACCTCGGGCGCGAGCGCCGCGATCGCGGCGAAGAGCGTGATCGAGGCCGCGAGCGTCGCGGTCTCGCGCAAGTTCGGCCACCGCCCCGCGAGCGCGACCAGCACGGCCCCCGCCGGAGGAATGACGAGCGCCAGCGCGACGAGCTGGGCGCCGCTCACTGCTCGCCTCCGATCAGGAGCGCGGCAGCGCTGCGCGCGCCCTCGACGGTGAAAGACGTGTCGAATCCGAACCACACGCAGGCCGCAACCAGCAGCCACGCCGGCACCAGCATCGCCAGCGGGGCCTCGCCGCGCTCCGGCGTCCTCGCGCCCGGCGGCGCGAGATAGGCGGCCTCGACGAAACGCCACACGTAGGCGAGCGCGATCAACGAAGTGACGACGATCAGCCCGGCGAGCCACCAGCGCCCGGCCTCGATCGCGGCGAGGACCAGGTACCACTTGCTGATGAAACCGGCGGTGCCCGGGATGCCGATGAGGGAGAGCCCCGCGACCACGATCCCGAGCGAGGTGAGCGGCATGGCATGGCCGAGTCCGCGCAGCCGCTCGAAGCCGGTGCGCCCGGCGCGCAACGCGATGCCGCCGGCGAGCAGGAACAGCGCCCCCTTGGTGACGCCGTGATTGAACAGGTGCACCACCGCGGCGGTAAGCCCGTCGTGCGAGGCCATGCTGATGCCGAGCGTGATGTAGCCGATCTGCGCCACGCTCGAATACGCGAGCAGACGCTTCAGGTCCGACTGCCACAGCGCCACCAGCGACGCGGTGACGATCGCGATGATCGACAGCGCGAGCAGGATCTCCGGCATGGGCAGCTCCTCGACCACCAGCCGCCAGCCGAAGACGCTGAAGTAGAAGCGCAGCAGCACGTACACCGAGACCTTGGTCGCGGTGGCCGCGAGCAGGGCCGAGACCGCGGAGGGCGCGTAGGCGTAGGCGTTCGGCAACCACAGGTGCAGCGGGAAGAGCGCGAGCTTGAGCGAGACACCGACCGTGATGAAGGCGAGCGCCGCGAGAACGGGGCGCGTGCCGGTGATCTGCGGCAGGCGCGCCGCGATGTCGGCGATGTTGAGCGTGCCGGTCATCAGGTAGAGCAGCCCGACGCCGATCACGTAGAAGGTCGCGCCGATGGTGCCGAGGATGAGGTACTGGTAGGAGGCGAGCAGCGCGCGCCGGTCGCGCCCGAGCGCGATCAGCACGTAGCTCGAGAGCGAGGCGATCTCCATGAACACGAACAGGTTGAAGGCGTCGCCCGTAATCGTCATGCCGAGCAGACCCGCCACGCACAGGCAGTACATCGTGTAGAACAGATACGCCTGGTCGCGCGGCAGCTCGGCGCCGACGCTGCGCCAGGCGTACGGGGCCACCGCGGCCGCGACGCCGGAAACGAGCACCAGCATGAACGCCGAAAGCGCGTCGACGCGGTACTCGATGCCCCATGGCGGGGCCCAGCTGCCGAGCGCATAGGAGATCGGACCCTGCGCCGCGACCGCCCCGGCGATGGCGAGCGCGGCCGCAAACGAGAACGCGCTGGCGCCTGCGGCGATCGCCCATGCCGCGGGCGCGCGGCGCGCGAGCAGCGCGAGCGGCGCGGCGATCAGAGGCACCACCACCTCCAGGGCGGGAAGCTGCGCGAGCATCACCGGTCGGCCTCGAGGATCTCGTCCTCCTCGATCACGCCGTAGGTCTCGCGGATGCGCACCACGATCGCGAGTCCCAGCGCGAGCGTGGCGACGCCGACGACGATCGCGGTGAGGATCAGCACGTGGGGCAGCGGGTTCGAGTACAGCTTGAAGCCCTCGGCGACGATCGGCGGCGTGCCGCCGATCAGCTTGCCCGGCGCGATGTAGAGCAGGTAGACCGAGGTCTGGAAGATCGAGAGCCCGACCAGCTTCTTCACCAGGTTGCCGCGCGCGATCACGATGTACAGGCCCCCGACCATCAGCAGCACGGTGGCCCAGTAGCTGTAGTGGCTGGCGATGTGCGTGCCAAGGTTCACGCGTCCTCCAGCCCGCGCCCGCGGCCGGCAAACATGTAGAAGATCTTCAGCATCACGCCCGACACCGTGATCGCGACGCCGGCCTCGACCCAGAAGATGCCGCGCTCCTGCCCGGCGACCGGGTCGCCGCCGAGCACGAAGTAATCCAGATAGTTGCCGCCAAGGGCGATGCCGGCGAGCCCGGTGCCGGCGTAGAGCAGCACACCGAGGCCGACCATCGCCTCGACCACCCGGTCGGGCACGAGGCGCCGGGCGGCCGGCAGACCGAAGATGAGCGCGTAGAACACCACCGCGACGGCGCCGATCACGCCGGCCTGGAAGCCCCCGCCCGGACCGAATTCGCCGTGGAACTGCACGTACAGCGCGAACACGGCCATGAAAGGAATCAGCATCTTCGAGACCACGCGCAGGATCAGATTGCCCTTCACTTGCCCGCTCTCCTCCGCCGCAGCAGCGCGATCACGCCCACGCCGGCGGTGAACACGACGATCGTCTCGCCGAGCGTGTCGTAGCCGCGGTAGCTCGCGAGCACCGCGGTGACGACGTTCGGCACCCCGGTTTCCCTGAGCGCCTCCTGCAGATAGCGCGGCGCCACGTGCGTATGGATCGGCGCGGCGGGGTCGGAGAACGCCGGCAGCCCGAGCGTGCCGTAGACCAGCGCCCCCGCAATGACCAGCGCGATGGCGAGCGGCAGCCACGGCCGTGCGAGCGGCTTTGCCTCCTCGCCGCCGCACAGGTAGAGCGCGCCGAGCAGCAGCACGGTCGATATCCCCGCGCCGACCGAGGCTTCGGTCATGGCGACGTCGACCGCATCGAGCGCCACCAGGACGGTCGCCATCAGCAGGCTGTACACGCCCGCGAGCACCACCACGGCGAACAGGTTGCGCTGCAAGGCGAGCGCTGCCGTCACGGCGGCCATCAGGCTCAGGAGCA
>JBFLYF010000222.1:0-5455 GCA_040756795.1 Pseudomonadota bacterium | reverse complement strand
GCATGCCCGCATCGAGCACCGCCTCGAGCGCGGCCTCGGGGAAGAAATACATGTCGTTGAAGCAGGTGATCCCCCCGCGCAGCATCTCGGCGCAGGCGAGCAGCGTGCCGTCCTTCACGAACTGCGGCGAAACATGGCGCGCTTCGGCGGGCCAGATGTGCTCCTCGAGCCAGCGCATGAGCGCGAGGTCGTCGGCGATGCCGCGCATCAGCGCCATCGCCGCGTGCGTATGCGCGTTGACCAGGCCCGGGATGAGCGCGTGCTCGCCGAGCGCCACGCGCGCGTACGAGGGGAAGCGCGCCTCGGCTTCGGCGCGCGGCAGCACCGCCTCGATCACGCCGTCGCGCAGCGCGACGGCGTGGTCCTCGAGAACCGCGCCCGCCGGCTCGACCGGCACGACCCAGCGCGCGCTGAGGAGTGCCGGCTCTACTTTGGCTTGCCCTGCACTTCGACCTCGACCCGGCGATTCGGCGCCAGGCAGGCGATGAGCGCCTTGCGGTCCTTCTGGTTGCACGAAACGAAGGGCAGGACGCTCCCCATGCCGGTCTTGCCGTAGCCGGTGACCTCGATCTGCGAGGCGTTCATGCCCTTGGAGACGAGGTAGGCCTTGACCGCGCTGGCGCGGCGCTCGGAGAGCTTCTGGTTGAACTGCGGCGAGCCGAGCCGGTCGGTATGGCCGCCGACGTTGACGTAGCTGATCGCGCCGACCGTGCCGAGCTTGCTGACGATGTCAGTGTCGAGGCGGAACTTCGCCATCTCGTCCAGCTTCGCGCCGCCGAGCGGGAAATACACTGCCGAGCGCAGCACGGCGGGCTTGGGCTTCGCCGCGGGCTTGGGCTTGGCGGCGGGCTTGGGCTTGGTCGGCGGCGGCGGGATGACGGCGGGCGCCGCTTTCCTCACCAGGTCCGGATCGCATTCCTCGATCGCCATCGCCGGCGTCCAGGACGTCTGCTTCCAGCACTGGCCCGAGCCGTTCTTCCACACCGGGCCGCCGACGCCCTGCGTCCAGTGGCCATCCTTGGTCTGCGCGCTTGCGGCCGTGAACGCGCCGCACGCCAGACTCGCGAATGCGCACGCAACGAGCGATTTCGTATTTTTCACCGTGTCCCCCTCCCTTGCCTGAACGCGGAAGCAGCGTCAATTAGAGCACAAAACGAGGGCGTTTGCAGCGTGCGCATGATAAAATTCCGGGTGCTTTTCAGCAGTGATTTCTAGCCGCAGGACGAGCCTTTCCCGCCCGCAGAACAAGACCAGGGACATGGAGCCCTTTGCCAAGGAAACCATTCCGGTAAGCCTCGAAGAGGAGATGCGCCGGTCCTACCTCGATTACGCGATGAGCGTGATCGTGGGCAGGGCGCTGCCGGACGTGAGGGACGGCCTGAAGCCCGTGCACCGGCGCGTGCTCTACGCCATGCACGAGGCGAACAACGTCTGGAACCGGGCCTACGTCAAGTGCGCGCGCGTGGTGGGCGAGGTGCTCGGCAAGTACCACCCGCACGGCGACACCGCGACCTACGAGGCGCTGGTGCGCATGGCGCAGGATTTCTCGATGCGCTACCCGCTGGTCGACGGCCAGGGCAACTTCGGCTCGGTCGACGGCGACAACCCGGCGGCCTACCGCTACACCGAGTGCCGCCTCGAGCGCCTCTCGGCCGAGATGCTCGCCGACATCGACAAGGAGACGGTCGATTTCGTCGACAACTACGACGGCAAGGAGCGCGAGCCGACGGTGCTGCCGGCGCGCCTGCCCAACCTGCTGCTGAACGGCTCCTCGGGCATCGCGGTCGGCATGGCGACCAGCATCCCGCCGCACAACCTTTCGGAGGTGGTGGATGCCTGCCTGAAGCTCCTGCAGGAGCCGCAGTGCACGATCGAGGACCTGATCAAGATCATGCCTGCGCCCGACTTTCCGACCGCGGGCGTCATCTACGGCATCTCGGGGGTGCACGAGGGCTACCGCACCGGGCGCGGCCGCGTCGTGATGCGCGCGCGCAGCCATTTCGAGGAGATCGGCAAGGGCGACCGCCAGGCGATCGTGGTCGACGAGCTGCCCTACCAGGTGAACAAGAAGGCGCTGCTCGAGCGGATCGCCGAGCTGGTCGGCGACAAGAAGCTCGAGGGCATCGCCGACATCCGCGACGAGTCGGACAAGGACGGCATCCGGGTGGTGATCGAGCTGAAGCGCGCCGAGCTGCCCGAGGTGGTGCTGAACAACCTTTTCAAGCACACCCAGCTGCAGGACAGCTTCGGCATGAACATGGTGGCGCTGGTCGACGGCCAGCCGCGGGTGCTCAACCTGAGGGAGCTGCTGGAAGCGTTCCTCTCGCACCGCCGCGAGGTGGTGACGCGCCGCACCGTGTTCGAGCTGCGCAAGGCGCGCGAGCGCGGCCACGTGCTCGAGGGCCTGGCGGTGGCGCTCTCCAACGTCGACGCCGTGATCGAGCTGATCAAGAAGGCGCCTTCGCCCGCGGACGCCAAGCGCGAGCTGATGGGCCGGGCGTGGAATTCGGATCTGGTGAAGGACATGCTGGCGAAAGTCTCGGGCGGGCACGAGCAGTACCGGCCGGCCGGCCTCGCCGCGGAATTCGGCCTGAAGCCCGAGGGCTACAGGCTCTCGGACGAGCAGGCGCAGGCGATCCTCGAGATGCGCCTGCAGCGCCTGACGGGCCTGGAGCAGGACAAGATCCGGGAAGAATATCGCGAGGTGATGACGGCGATCGCCGAGCTGCTCGACATCCTGGAGAAGCCCGCGCGCGTCACCGCGATCATCGGCGACGAGCTGCGCCACATCAAGGACGAGTTCGGCGACCGCAGGAAGAGCGAGATCGTCACCGTGGCGGAGGACATCTCGATCGAGGACCTGATCGCGCCGCAGGACATGGTGGTGACCTTCTCGCACGGCGGCTACGTCAAGTCGCAGCCGCTCGCCGACTACCGGGCGCAGCGGCGCGGCGGGCGCGGCAAGACCGCGACCACCACCAAGGACGACGACTTCGTCGAGCGGCTGTTCGTGGCGCACTCGCACGATTACCTGCTGTGCTTCTCGAACCGCGGGCGGCTGTACTGGCTCAAGGTGTTCGAGGTGCCGCAGGGCAGCCGCACCAGCCGCGGCAAGCCGATCGTCAACATGTTCCCGCTGGAGGAGGGCGAGAAGATCACCGCCGTGGTGCCGGTGAAGGAGTTCGACGAGAACCACTTCGTCTTCATGGCCACCGCCAAGGGCACGGTGAAGAAGACGCCGCTCGCCGAGTTCTCGCGGCCGCGGCCCTCGGGCATCATCGCCGTGGGCCTGGACGAGGGCGACTACCTGATCGGCGCGGCGCTCACCGACGGCAGCACCGACGTGATGCTGTTCTCCACCGAGGGCAAGGCGATCCGCTTCCAGGAGGACGACGTGCGCCCGATGGGGCGCCAGGCGACGGGCGTGCGCGGCATGCGCCTGCCCGAGGATCGCGGCTGGCGCGTGGTGTGCATGCTGGTGGCGAAGGACGACAGGCAGACGGTGCTCACCGCGACCGAGAACGGCTTCGGCAAGAGAACGCCGATCGCCGAGTACACGCGCCACGGCCGCGGCGGCCTGGGCATGATCGCGATCCAGACCACCGAGAGGAACGGCGCGCTGGTCGGCGCGGTGCTGGTCGACGACCAGGACGAGGTGATGCTGATCTCCACCGGCGGCGTGCTGATCCGCACCGCGGTGAGCCAGATCCGCGAGCAGGGGCGCTCGACGCAGGGCGTGACGCTGATCTCGCTCGGCGAGGGAGAGAAGCTCGCGGGGATCGAGCGGATCGTGGAAAGAGACGAGATGGAAGGCAACGGGGGTAACGGCGGGAGCGGTCCGCAGGAGGAGCCCATCCCGCCCAAGGTGGAAGGCGAAGGCCCGACTCTTCACTGATGGCAAGGATCTTCAATTTCAGCGCCGGCCCGGCGGTGCTGCCCGAGGAAGTGCTCGCGCGCGCGGGCGACGAGATGCTCGACTGGCGCGGCAGCGGCATGTGCGTGATGGAGATGAGCCACCGCGGCAAGGAGTTCATCTCGATCGCCGCCGAGGCCGAGCAGGACCTGCGCGAGCTGCTCGCGGTGCCGAAGGACTACAAGGTGCTCTTCCTGCAGGGCGGCGCGACGCTGCAGTTCGCGCAGGTGCCGATGAACCTGCTCGACGGCAAGGGCAAGGCCGACTACGTCGAGACGGGGGAATGGTCGAAGAAGGCGATCAAGGAAGCCCAGGCATTCTGCGATGTCCGCGTGGCCGCTTCGTCCAAGGACAAGGGTTTTACCTATGCCCCCATGGACTGGGACGTGAGGCCTGGCTCGGCCTACGTTCACTATTGCTCGAACGAGACCATCGGCGGCGTCGAATTTCACGAAATTCCAGCAATAGGAAAAGAAATTCCATTGGTGGCGGATGCCTCTTCCCACATCCTGTCCCGTCCGCTCGAGGTATCGAAGTTCGGCCTGATCTACGCCGGCGCGCAGAAGAATATCGGCCCGGCGGGGCTGACCATCGTCATCGTGCGCGAGGACCTGCTCGGCAGGGCGGCGAAGGGCACGCCCACGGTGATGGACTACAAGCTGCAGGCGGCGGCCGACTCGATGCTCAACACGCCGGCGACCTACGCGATCTACATCGCCGGCCTGGTGTTCAAGTGGCTGAAGCAGCAGGGGGGTCTGGCCGCGATGGAACAGAAGAACATCCGGAAGGCGAAGCTGCTCTATGACCTTCTCGATTCGAGCGCCTTCTACCGGAACCCGGTCGAAAAGCGGTCCCGATCGAGGATGAACGTCCCGTTCACGCTCGCCGATCCGAAGCTGGACGACGCCTTCCTCAAGGGCGCCGAGAAGGAAGGCATGGTGCAGCTGAAGGGGCACCGCTCGGTCGGCGGCATGCGCGCCTCGATCTACAACGCCATGCCGCTCGCGGGCGTCGAGCGGCTGGTCGCCTACATGCGCGAGTTCGAGAAAAGCCATGCCTAGAAAAAAGCTCGAAGTCCTGGTGCTCAACCCGATCGCGCAGGTGGGGCTGAAGCGCCTGCCCGCGGAGCGCTACGCGGTGGTGAAGGAGGCGAAATCGCCCGACGTCATCCTGGTGCGCTCGCAGGAGATGCACGGCATGCAGTTCGACGCCAACCTCAAAGCGGTGGGGCGCGCCGGCGCGGGGGTGAACAACATCCCGGTAGCCGAGCTCTCGAAGCTCGGCGTGCCGGTGTTCAACGCTCCGGGCGCCAACGCCAACGCGGTGAAGGAGCTGGTGCTGGCGGGGCTCCTGATCGCGGCGCGCAACCTCGCGCCTGCCCTGGATTTCGTCAGGTCTTTGGAGGAAAAGGATCTCAAGAAGAAAGTCGAGGACGGAAAAAAGGCTTACGCGGGCATCGAGCTGCCGGGCCACACGCTCGGCGTGATCGGGCTGGGCAAGATCGGCAGCCTGGTCGCGGATGCCGGTATTCGCCTCGGCATG
>JBFLYF010000221.1:0-5460 GCA_040756795.1 Pseudomonadota bacterium | reverse complement strand
CGAGCCCGGCGCGCCTGCCCGCCGGCCCCCAATACGACCACTGAGGGCCTTCAGCCTGATATCCGAAATCTCGCCCCAGCAGAATCAGCTTTGCGTTCGACTCGAGAATGCTGGAAGGCGGGTCGGGATCGGCAACTACGGCCGGCTTCCCTGCCCGGAAGATCCCCGCTTTCTCGCGGCCGATCTCCTCGCGCGTCGCGCCGAGGTACTCGACGTGGTCGATGCCGATGCTGGTGAGCACCGCGCAATCCGCGTCAAGCACGTTCACCGCGTCAAGCCGCCCGCCCAGGCCGACCTCGAGAATCGCGGCGTCGGGCTCGTGTCGCGAAAAGAGAAGCAGCGCCGCAAGAGTTCCGAACTCGAAATAGGTGAGCGGCACGGTTCCGCGCGCGCGCTCGATCGCTTCGAAGGCCTCGCACAGCGCGGCGTCCTCCGCCTCCCGGCCCGCGACGCGCACGCGCTCGTTGTAGCGCAGGATGTGCGGCGACATGTAGAGCGCGGTGCGGTAGCGCGCGGCGCGCAGGATCGCCTCCAGCAGGGCGCAGGTCGAGCCCTTGCCGTTCGTGCCCGCGACCGTGAGGATCGGGCACGAAATTTTGATTTCGAGTTTCGAGAAAACGGCAGAAACGCGATCGAGCCCGAGGGCGATCGAACTCGGATGCTGCCGCTCGATGAACGCCAGCCAGTCGGCGAGCGTCCGCGCGCTCACGAAGCGTTTTCGGCGGGTTTCCCCAGCAGCAGCGCGAGCAGCGTGTGCAGCTTGTCCCGCAGCTGCCTGCGGTCGACGATCATGTCGATCGCGCCCTTTTCCAGCAGGAACTCGGCGCGCTGGAAGCCCTCGGGCAGCTTCTGGCGCACGGTCTGCTCGATGACGCGCGGCCCGGCGAAGCCGATCAGCGCCTTCGGCTCGGCGATCACGACGTCGCCGATCATGGCGAAGCTCGCCGAGACCCCGCCCATGGTGGGGTCGGTGAGCACGGTGATGAAGGGCAGCCGCCGCTGCGCCAGGTCGGTGAGCGAGGCGGTGGTCTTCGCCATCTGCGCGAGCGAGAACAGGCCCTCCTGCATGCGCGCCCCGCCCGAGGCGGTGATGCAGATGTAGGGCAGCTTCTGCTCGATCGCGACGCGCGTGCCGCGCACGAAGCGCTCGCCGACCACCGAGCCCATCGAGCCGCCCATGAAATCGAACTCGAACGCGGCGCACACCACGCCGAGCGACTTGATCGAGCCCTGCATCACCACCAGCGCGTCGCTCTCCTCGGTCTCGGCGCGCGCCTCCTCCAGCCGCTCCGGGTAGCGCTTCGAGTCCCTGAACTTGAGGCTGTCGACCGGCAGGATCTCGGCGCCGATCTCGAAGCGGCCCTCGGGATCGAGCAGCGAGTCCAGGCGCGCGCGCGCGCCGAGGCGCTGGTGCTCGCCGCATTTCGGGCAGACGTTGAGGTTCTTCGCGAGGTCCGTGCTGTAGAGCACCGCGTTGCACGCCGGGCACTTGGTCCAGAGGCCCTCGGGCACCTGCTTGCGCGGGCCGCTCGCGCGCTGGATCTTCGGCGGCAGCAGCTTCTGCAGCCAGCTCATGCCACGACTCTCTCCGCGGCGCCGTCGAGCGCGGCGCGGATCGGCGCGAGGAACGCCTTGACGCGCGCCGGCGCCTCGCCCGGCCTCGCCGCCTCGATCTCCTGGATGAGCCGGCTGCCGATCACCACCGCATCGGCGATCTCCGCGATCCTGCGCGCCGACGCCGCGTCGCGGATGCCGAAGCCCACGCCGATCGGCAGCTTCGAGGCTGCGCGCAGCCTGGGCAGGTGCGCGGCGACGTCGGACGTATCCAGATGTCCGGCGCCGGTGATCCCCTTGAGCGAGACGTAGTACAGGTAGCCGCTCGCCACGCGGGCCACCTCCCGGATGCGCTCGTCGGTCGAGGTCGGCGCCAGCAGGAAGATCGGGTCGATGCCGTTTCGCCCGGCGAGCGCGGCGAAATCGGCGCACTCCTCCGGCGGATAGTCGACCACGATCACGCCGTCCACCCCGGCGGCCTTGGCCTCGCGCACGAAGCGCTCGGTTCCCATCGCCTCGATCGGGTTGGCGTAGCCCATGAGGACCAGAGGGGTCTCGGCGTTTTTCTTCCGAAACTCTCCTGAGAAATTCAAACAATCCAAAAGCGAAACCCCATTTCTCAAGGCCCGCTCGCCGGAGCGCTGGATGACCGGGCCGTCGGCCATCGGGTCGGAGAACGGCACGCCGAGCTCGATCACGTCGGCGCCGCCCTCGACCAGGGCGTGCAGGAGCGGGACGGTCTGCTCGCGGGTCGGATCGCCCGCGGTGATGTACGGAATGAGCGCCTTGCGGCCGGCGCGGCGCAGCGCCTCGAAGCGGGCCTGGATGCGCGACATCGCTACAGCTGCACGCCCAGCCTGCGCGCCGCGGTCTGCATGTCCTTGTCGCCGCGGCCCGAGAGGTTGACCAGCAGGATCGCTTCCCTGGGCAAAGCGGGCGCGATCTTCGCCGCGTAGGCGATGGCGTGCGCCGACTCGAGCGCCGGGATGATGCCCTCGTAATGGCACAGGTCGGCGAACGCCTTCAGCGCCTCTTCGTCGGTGACCGCGACGTACTCGGCGCGCCCGCTGTCCTTCAGCCAGGCGTGCTCCGGCCCCACGCCCGGATAGTCGAGCCCCGCGGAGACCGAATGCGTCTCCACGATCTGCCCGTTGGCGTCCTGCAGCAGGTAAGTCCGGTTGCCGTGCAGCACGCCGGGCCTGCCCGCGCAGAGGGACGCCGCGTGCCGCCCGCTGGCGAGCCCTTCGCCCGCGGCCTCTACGCCGATCAAGCGCACCTTCGCGTCGGCGATGTAGGGGTAGAAGATCCCCATCGCGTTCGAGCCGCCGCCGACGCAGGCGATCACCGCATCCGGCTGGCGCCCCGCGAGCTCCGGCATCTGCGCGCGGCACTCTTCGCCGATCACGGACTGGAAGTCGCGCACCATCATCGGGTAGGGGTGCGGCCCGGCCACCGTGCCGATGATGTAGAAGGTGTCCTCGACGTTGGTCACCCAGTCGCGCATCGCTTCGTTCAGCGCATCCTTGAGCGTCCTGGAGCCCGACTCGACCGGCACCACCCGCGCGCCGAGCAGCTTCATGCGGTAGACGTTGGCCGACTGGCGCGCGACGTCCTCCGAGCCCATGTAAACCACGCACTGCATGCCGAAGCGCGCCGCCACCGTCGCCGCGGCCACGCCGTGCATGCCGGCGCCGGTCTCGGCGATGATGCGCCGCTTGCCCATGCGCCGCGCGAGCAGCGCCTGGCCCATGGTGTTGTTGATCTTGTGCGCGCCGGTGTGGTTGAGGTCCTCGCGCTTCAAGTAGATCTGCGCCCCGCCTACGAGCTCCGACCAGCGCCGCGCGTGGTACACGGGCGTCGGCCGCCCCACGTAATGCTTCAGCTCGCTCTTCAGTTCGGCGGCGAACTCCGGGTCCTTGCGGCAGCGCTCGTAGGCCGCGCGCAGCTCTTCCAGCGCGTGCGCCAGCGTCTCTGCGACGAACGTGCCGCCGTAGGGACCGAAGTGGCCGCGCGAATCGGGCAAGTCATACATCTGCATTTCTGACCTCGGCGATGAAGGCGGCGACCCGGGCCGCGTCCTTGATGCCCTTGGCGGACTCGACGCCGCTCGAAACGTCGACCGCCCAGGGCCGCACGCGCCGGATCGCCTCGCCCACGTTGTCGCGCGTCAGCCCGCCCGACAGGATCAGCGGCCGCGCGCGCTCGGCCGGAACCAGCGACCAGTCGAAGCGCTCGCCGGCCCCGCCGTACGCCTCGACGTGGCTGTCGAGCATCCAGCCCGCCGCGCCGGAGAACGGGCGCAGGTATTCTAGCAAATCGCTCCCCGACCGAGCCCCGCTCCTCACCCGGCAGGTCTTGACGTAAGGCACGCCGAACTGCGCGCAGAAGCCGGGGGTCTCCTCGCCGTGGAACTGCAGCATCGCCGGGCGCACGTGCTTTATCACTTGTTCTATTTCTTCCCTGGAAGCATTGACAAAGAGGGCAACGGATGTGACGAACGGAGGCAGCGCGTCTCTCAGCTTGCGCGCCTGCTCGAGCTTCAGGAAGCGCGGGCTCGGCGGGTAGAAGACCAGCCCGATCGCGTCGGCGCCCGCGCGCGCCGCGGCCTGCGCGTCCTCGACGCGGGTGATGCCGCAGATCTTTATCCGCGTTCTCACGTTTCCAGGGGAACGTGGATGCTTCCGGCCTGCGGCGCGGGCAGGTCCCAGCGCGGCTCGTACTCCACGGCCTCGAGATACAGCCCCTCCGGACCGAAGGTCGGCGCGGCAAGCGCGCGGTCGCGCGCGGCGAGAACCTGCGCAGCCCAGGCGGGCGGATGCTTTCCCTTGCCCACGTAGACGAGCGTCCCCACGATGTTGCGCGCCATGTGCTGCAGCCAGGCGTTGGCGCGCATCGTGAAGTCGATCCGCTCGCCGCTGCGCTCGATCTGCACGCGGTGCAGCGTGCGCAGCGCGCTCTTCGCCTGGCACTCGGCGGCGCGGAAAGCGGAAAAATCGTGCTCGCCGAGCAGGTGCGCGGCCGCCTCGCGCATCGCGCCAAGGTCGAGCGGCGCGTGGTGCCAGCCGGCGTAGCGCGCGGCGAGCGCCGGCCGCACCGCGCGGTTGAGGAGCACGTAGCGGTACGTGCGCGAGAGGGCGCTGTAGCGGGCATGGAACCCGGCCTCGACGCGGTGCGCCCACAGCACCGCGACCGCCTCCGGCAGGAGCGCGTTCACGCCGCGCACCCAGGCCGAGTCGGGGCGCCTGGCGGCGGTGTCGAAGTGCGCCACCTGCGCCCTCGCATGCACGCCGCGGTCGGTGCGGCCCGCGCAGGTGAGCGCAATCGGCTCCCCGGCGATCACGCCGAGCGCGGACTCGAGCGCATCCTGCACCGTGCCGCCGCCCGGCTGCGTCTGCCAGCCGAGGAAGCGGCTGCCGTCGTATTCGATTCCCAGTGCGATTCGGGTGGCCATAAAGCAAAAGCCGCGGTCGCTCGCGCGCCGCGGCTTCGCATCTCCTCGTCCGCGGCTAACCGAGGGCGGCGAGCATCTGCTGGGCCTGGCCCTTCTGCGCGGCGTCGCCTTCCTTCACCACCTCGTTGAGCAGCTCGCGGGCGCCGTCCTTGTCGCCCATCTCCTGGTAGGCCTTGGCCAGATCCAGCTTGGTCGCGACCTCCTGCCATTTCGGGTCGGCGCTTCCCGCTGCGGGCGGCGCCGCGGCGGGCGTGCCCAGGTCGAGGCTGAGCCCGCCCAGGTCGAGCGGCGCCTCGGCCGCAGGCTTCTCGGGCTCGGGCGCCTTCGCGGGCGCGCCCAGGTCGAGGTTGAGGTCGAAATTCATCGCCACGGTCGCGTCCGAGTCCTTTGCCGCGGGCTCGGCCGGCGCCTCGGCGGGCTTCTTGCGCGGCATCAGTATCGTCTTCTCGCCGTCG
>JBFLYF010000220.1:0-5494 GCA_040756795.1 Pseudomonadota bacterium | reverse complement strand
CATCGGGGCATTATAGAATCGGCGTTCGATGAACATCGCCGACCTGCGCCAGGAATACATGCGCGCCGGGCTCGCGGAGGCCGACGCGCACCCGGATCCGTTCGTGCAGTTCGAGCGCTGGTTCAAGGACGCGCTCGCCGCCGGGCTGCCGCTCGCCAACGCGATGACGCTCGCCACGGTGTCGGAGACGGGCGCGCCGGATGCGCGCATCGTGCTCTTGAAAGGCGTAGAGGGCGGCGGCTTCGTCTTCTACACCAACTACGAGAGCCGCAAGGGCCGCCAGCTCGGCGCGCGCCCCGGGGCCTGCCTGGTCTTCTTCTGGGGACCGCTCGAGCGCCAGGTGCGCATCGAAGGCAGCGTAGAGAGGGTGTCGGCGCAGGAATCGGATGCGTACTTTGCTACGCGGCCTGTCGGTGCGCGCCTCTCGGCGCACGCCTCGGCACAGAGCAGCGCGGTAGCGGACAGGGCTTTTCTGGAGAATTCTCTCGAGAATTCCAGGAAGAAGTTCAAGGACAATCCCCCCCGCCCCGCGCACTGGGGCGGCTACCGCGTCCTCCCGCAGCGCATCGAGTTCTGGCAGGGGCGCGAGAACCGGCTGCACGACCGGCTGCTCTACAGCCGCCGCGGGAACGCCTGGAAGATTGAGCGCCTCGCTCCCTGAAGAAGTGCTCGCCTTCCTGGGGAAGCACCGGCTGGCCGCGCCCGGCGAGGCGCCCGCGGCGGGCGCGCTCGCCGGCGGCGTCTCCTCGGACATCTGGCGCATCGAGCTCGCCTCGGGGCGCGTGGTGGTGAAGCGCGCGCTGGCGCGCCTGCGCGTGGCGCAGCTCTGGGAGGCGCCGGTCGAGCGCAACCGCTACGAGCGCCTGTGGCTCGAGGCGGCGAACGCGATCGTGCCCGGCGCCGCGCCGCGCGTCCTCGCCGCGGACGACGAGAGCGGCTGCTTCGCGATGCAGGACCTGGGCGCGCTGCCGCTGTGGAAGGCGGAGCTCGCCGCGGGCCGCGCCGACCCGGCGTTCGCCGCCGCGGTGGGCGCCTCGCTCTCGAAGATCCACGCGGCCACCGCGCGCCGCGCGGAGGTCGCGGCGCGCTTCGCGACCGACGCCAATTTCCACGCCATCCGGCTCGAGCCGTATCTGCTTTCTACGGGGAGAGTTCATCGCTCCCTCGAGCCCGTGCTGCAAGCGCTGTCCGAGAGAACTGCAAGGACAAAGCTCGCCCTGGTGCACGGCGACGTCAGCCCGAAGAACATCCTCGTCGGCCCGGGCGGGCCGGTGTTCCTGGACGCGGAGTGCGCCTGGTACGGCGACCCGGCGTTCGACCTCGCCTTCTGCCTCAATCACCTGCTGCTGAAATGCCTGTGGGTGCCGGAGGCGAAAGAGGACCTTCTGCAGTGTTTTGATGCCTTGTTCGCTTCCTACAGAGAAAGCATTTCCTGGGAAAAGCCCGAGGAGCTGGAAAAGCGCGCCGCCACCCTGCTTCCCGGCCTGCTGCTCGCGCGCGTCGACGGCAAGTCGCCGGTGGAATACGTGACGTCCGAGGAACAGAAGAACCTCGTGAGGCGCATCGCGGGATCTCTCCTTGCCGCTCCCCCTTCCTGTCTCGCCGAGGTGCGCGAAGCATGGCGCGCATCGTAGACGTCATCGGCCGCAAGGTCTGGGACTCGCGCGGCAACCCGACCGTGGAGGCCGAGGTCGTGCTCAAGACCTGCCGCGGGCGCGCCATCGCCCCCGCGGGCGCCTCCACCGGCGCGGGCGAGGCGAAATCGATCGACGTTCGCCTGGCGGTGAATTCCGTCAATTCCACCATCCGAAACAGCTTGAAGGGGAAAACCCTCGAGCAGGACGCGATCGATCGCGTCCTGATCGATCTGGATGGCACGCCCGACAAGTCGCGCCTCGGCGCGAACGCGATCGTCGCGGTGTCGCTCGCCTGCGCTCACGCCGCGGCGGCGGCGGCGAGGAAGCCCCTGTGGCGCTTTCTCGCCGGCAGCCGCAAGGTGGCGATGCCGGTGCCGCAGATCCAGGTCTTCGGCGGCGGCGCGCACGCGCGCGGCCGCATGGACGTGCAGGACTGCATGGTGATCTGCACCGGCGCGGGCAGCTTCGCCGAGGCGCTCGAGTGGACCGCCGAGATCTACCGCGCCGCGGGCGCGCGGCTCGCCAGGCGCGGCGCGCTCGCCGGGGTCGCCGACGAGGGCGGCTGGTGGCCGGCGTTCAAGGCGAACGAGCAGGCGCTCGAGGAGCTGACCGGCGCGATCAGCGACGCGGGGTTCGAGCCCGGCGGCGACGTCGCGATCGCGCTCGATGTCGCCGCCTCGCAGCTCTGGCGCGGCGGGCGCTACCTGCTCGCGCTGGAGAACCGCTCGCTCACCCCCGAGCAGCTGCACGCGATGCTGCTGCGCTGGCTGGAGCGCTACCCGATCGTCTCGATCGAGGACCCCTTCGCCGAGAACGATGCCGCGGCCATGTCTGCGTTCACCAGGGCGGCCGGGGACCGCCTGCAGATTGTCGGCGACGATTTCTTTGTTACAAATGCTTCCAAAGTAAGAGCCGCAAAGGGTGCGTGCAATGCGGTGCTGCTAAAGCCCAATCAGGTGGGAACCCTCAGCGAAACGCTCGACTGCTGGCGCGCCGCGCAAGAGGCGGGCTACGGCGCGATCGTCTCGGCGCGCTCGGGCGAGACCGAGGACGTGTCGATCGTGCACCTCGCGGTCGGCTGGGGCGTGCCGCAGCTGAAAGTGGGCAGCTTCTCGCGCTCCGAGCGCATGGCGAAATGGAACGAGGCGCTGCGCATCGAGGAGGCGCTCGGCGGCGCGAAGCTCCCCTACCCGGCTCGCAAGCTCTTCAAAGCGGCGCCAGCCCCGCGGCGCTGAGCCGGTAGCGCCGGTCGCAGGTCGCCGCTGCGGCCTCGGAGTGCGTGACGAGGATGCCCGCCGCGCCGTGCGCCTTCACCTGCTCGCGCAGCAGCTCGAGCACCGCCCGCGCGTTCTCCGGGTCGAGATTGCCGGTCGGCTCGTCCGCGAGAACGAGCTTGGGCTCGCCCACCAGCGCGCGCGCGATCGCGACGCGCTGCAGCTCTCCTCCCGACAATTCTCTAGGCATGCTTTTCTCGCGGTCGGCCATGCCGACCGCCGCGATGACCTTTCTAGCCTTCCCTGCTATTTCCTCCTGGGGGAAACCCCTCAGGAGCAGAGGCAGACCCACGTTCTGCTCGACGCTGAGGTGCGGCAGGACGTGGAAGGCCTGGAAGACGAAGCCGAAGCGCTCGCGCCGCAGCAGCGTCAGCGCGTCGTCGTCCATTGCCTCGAGGCTCTTCTCCTCGAAGGAAATGCTTCCCGCGTCCGCGGGTTCCAGGCCGGCGATGACGTTGAGCAGCGTCGACTTGCCGATGCCCGATTCGCCCAGCACGGCCACGTATTCGCCCGCCGCGACCTCGAGGGAAACCCGGCTGAATACGGTGCGCTCCCCGAAGCGCTTGGTCACATTCGTCAGCCTGAGCACCCGGGCATCGTACACCGTCGTCCGGCTTTACATGTGCTGCGCATGCAACTAGACTTGCGCACATGTCCAAGATGATCCAGCTGCGCAATGTCCCCGAGGCGCTGCATCGCGAGCTGAAAGCCCGCGCGGCGCTGTGCGGCCTGCCCCTGTCCGACTACCTGATCCGGGAAGTCAGGAAGATCGCCGAGCACCCGGCGCCGGAGGAGCTGCGCGAGCGCCTGCGCAGGCGCGAGGCCTACCGGGGACGGATTTCGCCGACCGCGATTCTGCGGCAAGAGCGCGACCGGCGTTGATCGTCGCCGACGCTTCCGCCCTGCTCGAGCTGGTGCTCGGCACCGTGCGTGCCGAGCAGATCGGAGCACGCGCACTCTCCGCAGCCGAGACGCTCCACGCTCCGCACCTGATCGATATCGAGGTCGCGCAGGCGCTCAGGCGCCTCGTGCAGCTGAAGGAGGTCACGGCCGCGCGAGCCGGGCAGGCTTTGGAGGACTTCGGCGAGATCAGGCTCGAGCGCTACCCTCATGCCGACCTGCTGCCGCGGATCTGGGAGCTGCGAGAGTCGGTCACCGCGTACGATGCCTGCTACCTCGCGCTCGCCGAGGCGCTGCAAGCTCCGATGCTGACCTGCGATGCGAGGCTCGCCCGCGCGCACGGTCATGCGGCAAAAATCGAACTGATCAGCTAGCGCTGCCGGCGGGCAGCACCAGTCCTGGCCTGCAGTATATTTCCCGCTGTCAACTGCAGCGCCGCGAAAGGCTTGCGCAGGCCCTGCAGCCCGACTAGACTGCCTCAGCCGCAGTTCCTGAAATATAGTGCGTGAGGAGGGACACGTGATCAGACGCATTCTCGTTGCAGCGCTTTCGGCCTTCGTCGCCTTCGCCGCGCCCGCGCTGGCGCAGCAGAAGGTCAAGATCGGCTTCATCACCACGCTCTCCGGGCCGCAAGGCGTGATCGGCGAGCACATGAAGAACTCGGTCGAGCTCGCGCTCGATCACCTCGGGCGCAAGATGGGCGGCTTGCCGGTCGAGGTGGTCTACGGCGACGACCAGTTCAAGCCCGACGTCGGCGTGCAGGTCGCGCAGGAGATGCTCTCCAAGCACCAGGTCGATTTCGTCTCCGGCATCATCTGGTCGAACGTCATGATGGCGGTCTCGCCCACCGTCACCAGCAAGGGCAAGATCATGGTCGGCACCAACGCCGGCCCGAGCCCGCTCGCGGGCAGCCAGTGCAACAAGCTGCACATCAACGTCTCCTGGCAGAACGACCAGACCCCGGAGGCGATGGGCAAGTACATGACCGACGCGGGCCTCTCCGACGTCTACATCATGGCGCCCAACTACCAGGCCGGCAAGGATATGCTCACGGGCTTCAAGCGCTACTTCAAGGGGCGCATCGTCGACGAGGTCTACACCAAGATGGGCCAGACCGACTACCAGGCCGAGCTCTCGCAGCTGCGCGCCAAGAACCCGAAGGCGGTGTTCGTGTTCTACCCCGGCGGCATGGGGATCTCGTTCCTGCGGCAGTACTCGGAGGCCGGGCTGCGCGGGCAGTTCCCGCTGTACTCGGTCTACACGGTGGACGAGATCACGATCCCGGCGGTCAAGCACGCCGCGCTCGGGCAGTACGAGACGCGCTACTGGAGCCCGGACCTGAAGAACCCGGCCAACCAGAAGTACGTCGCCGACTACCGCAAGAAGTTCAACAAGTGGCCGGTGTTCTACGGCGCCCAGAGCTACGACGGCATGCTGCTGATCGATTCGGCCGTGCGCGCGACCAAGGGCAACCTCAAGGACACCGATGCGCTCATCCGGGCGATGCGCAAGGCCGACTTCAACTCCACGCGCGGCAAGTTCACGTTCGGCGACAACAACCACCCGATCCAGAACTTCTACCTGCTCAAGGCGGTCGCGGGCCCGGCGGGCCAGGATCCGGTGATGGAGATCCAGAAGGCGGTGTTCACGAACCACAAGGACGCCTACGCCGGGGAGTGCAAG
>JBFLYF010000022.1:0-18315 GCA_040756795.1 Pseudomonadota bacterium | reverse complement strand
CGAGCTCCGGCGGCGCCTGGCCGCTCGTCATCGCGCGCTCGGCGAGCGCGTGCACCTCCGCGAGCGCGGCGCCAGCGCCGAAGTAGCGCAGGTCCGGCGCGGGCTGCGGCGCCCGCGCCAGCCGCGCCGGCGGCATCGCCTGGCCGAGACTGGTCCAGAACGGCAGCTCGGCCGCCGGAGCGCCGGCGAGCACGAAGCGCGGCGCGAGGATCGCGATCACGCGCTCGGCAAGCTCGACCTCGAGCGGCAACAGGCCCTCGGGCGAGCTCGTGCTGAACAGCGCGCCTTTGAGGAATTCCAGCTGCGGCGTGGTCTCGCCGGCGCTGCCCGGGTAGGCGGCGGCCTTCGCCTGCGCGAGCTGCCTCGCCTCGGCATAGGCGAAGACCTTGTTGAACACGCCCCAGCTCGCCGCGTCGATCGGCCCGTAGCGCAGGTGCATCCATTTGATCTGCTGCGCGAAGCCGCGCAGCGTGCGCACGAGCAGCAGCGGCAGCTGGCCCCTGGCGGCTTCGGCGCCCTTCACGTTCTGCACGAACTGGTCCACCGCCCGCGCGTAGGCGTACGCGGCCTGTTTCCAGTAGCCGTGGATCGCCGTCCAGAGCCGGTTTTCCTGGAAGCGCGACGGCCGGGTGGCCGCGAAGTACTCGCCGGAGAGCTTGCGAAGCCGCGGCTGCGCCGCCTCGTCCAGCATGAACAGCAGCTGCCCCCGCGCCTCGGGTTTGAAGCCCTCGGCGCTCGAGGCCGACTCCAGCCAGTGCGCGAGCTCCTCGAGCGCCTTGAACGGATCGTTCGCCGGCAACGCCTCGAGGACGCGCTTCGCCTCCTTGGGATCGGCCAGCGGGTGCGCCGGCGTGCCGCCGAACAGCTTCATCGTGCAATTCCCCCGAAAGCGCGCATGATCCTACGTCCGCAGTGCTTTATCAATCTGTCCGGGCGCGGCAAAATAGAAGCACCCGCCCCACATGCGCTTTCTCATCGTCGACCACTCGAGCGAGTCCCGCAGCACGCTCGCGGGCATGCTGCGGGCACGCTGGCCGGAGGCGCAGACCGACGACTGGGATCCGCGCCAGCGCGGCGACCTCGGCAACGCGCTCGCCGGCGGGCGTTACAGCGCGGTGCTGCTCGAGGCGCACCCGGCGGGGGAGGACGGCGTCGGCTGGGTGGCGCGCATCCGCAGCGACCCGCAGGCGCCGCCGGTGGTGCTGATCGCCGACCAGGGCGACACCCACACCGCGATCCAGGCGCTCAAGGCGGGCGCGGCCGATTTCCTGCGCAGGAGCGCCCTCACCCCGGAGCGCCTCGCGCGCTCGCTCGAGGACGCGCTGCGCGAGCAGGAGGCGCGCCGCGCCGAGAGCGCGGCCCCGTCCCCGTTCGCCACCACGGTGCGGCTCGACTGGCACAAGATCGGCAAGCCGCTCGAGAAGGACGCGGTGCGCATCCCGGGCTACCGCTCGCTGTGCCTGATCGGCCGCGGCGGCATGGCGCAGGTCTACCTCGCCGAGCGCATCATCGACGGCAGCCAGGTCGTGCTCAAGGTGCTCGACCGCGGCCTGCGCAAGGACGCGACCTTCCTCAAGCGCTTCCAGCGCGAGTACCGGCTGATCTCGGCGATCGAGAACGAGTACGTCGCGCGCATCTTCGACCAGGGCTTCACCGGCGAGTATCCCTACATCGCAATGGAATACCTGCCGGGCGGCACGCTCGCGGCGCGCATCCACGAGGGGATGACTTCGCTCGTCGCGCTGCGCATCACGGCGCAGATCGCGCGCGCGCTGGAGGCCATCCACGCCCACGGCATCGTGCACCGGGATCTCAAGCCGCAGAACATCATGTTCCGCGACAACGGCCGCCCGGTGATCGTCGATTTCGGGCTCGCCAAGGACCTGCTCAGCACGCAGACCGCGCTCACGCGCCACGGCCAGATCATGGCGACGCCGCGCTACATGAGCCCGGAGCAGTGCATGGGCAAGCCCGCCGACGCGCGCTCCGACCTCTACAGCCTGGGCGTGATCTTCTACGAGATGCTCACCGGCCGGAAGCTGTTCGAGGACGAGGGTCCGGCGGGCCTGGTGCAGGCGCACGTGCACGGCCCGCTGCCCGTGCTGCCGGCGCCCCTGCAGGGCTACCAGCCCATCCTCGACCGGCTGCTCGCGAAGAGCCCCGGGGAGCGTTTTCAGAGCGCGCGCGAGCTTTTCGCTACCATCGCGGTATGAGCGCGAACCCCGGCGAGAGGCAGTACCTGGACCTGCTCGCCGAGGTGCTCGAGCGCGGTGCGCGCAAGTCCGACCGCACCGGTACCGGAACGCTTTCGGTGTTCGGCCGGCAGATGCGCTTCGCGCTCGGCGAGAGCTTTCCGCTCCTCACCACCAAGAAGCTGCACCTGAAGTCGATCATCGTAGAGCTGCTCTGGTTCCTGCGCGGCGACAGCAACGTGAAGTGGCTGCAGGAGCGCGGCGTCACGATCTGGGACGAATGGGCGCGCGAGGACGGGGACCTCGGACCGATCTACGGCCACCAGTGGCGCCACTGGCGCAAGCCGGACGGCGGAGAAGTGGATCAGATCTCCAACCTTGTCGAATCCCTGAGAAAGAACCCGGATTCGCGGCGCCACATCGTCATCGCCTGGAACCCGTCCGACATCGACCGCATGGCGCTGCCGCCCTGCCATGCGCTGTTCCAGTTCTATGTCGCCGAGGGAAAGCTTTCCTGCCAGATGTACCAGAGGAGCGCGGATCTCTTCCTCGGCGTGCCGTTCAACATCGCCTCCTACGCGCTGCTCACGCTCATGATGGCGCAGGCGACGGGGCACGCGCCGGGCGAGTTCGTGCTGACGTTGGGCGACGCGCACCTGTACCTCAACCACCTCGAGCAGGCGCGGGAGCAGCTCGCGCGCACACCGCGGCCCTTTCCCCGCATGAAGCTGAATCCAGGGATTCAGAACATCTTCGAATTCAAATTCGAGGATTTCACGCTCGAAGGCTACGACCCGCATCCCGCGATCAAGGCGCCGATCGCGGTGTAGCTACTTGATCGAGCGCGTGAACGGAAACACCTTCGTCACGCCCATGATGTCGGTGAGCAGCAGCACGAGGAACACCAGCACGATCGCGCCGACCAGCCCGTCGCCGCCCGCGGGCAGCGCGTCGATGCGCGCCGCGAGGTCCGCGACCTCGTCGTCGGAGAGCGAGTCCACGCGCGCTTGCACGTCGGCGGGCTTGACGCCCATCGCCTCGAGCCGGGCGCGGACGTCGGCGCGCGCCAGCGTCGCGCCGATGCGGTCGCGCTCGACGCTCGCGGCGATGGCGTCGGTGGGGATGGGGCCGGCGAGCGCCGGCGGCGCGACGGAAACGGCGATCATGGTCGAGACGAGCAGGGCTGCAACGGTGCTGCGTGCTTGTTTTTTCACGGCTGTGCGCTCCAAAAAAAGGCCCGCCTGTAGGGGGAAGGACGGGCCGGGGGGAAAGTCGTGAATACCTTCCGTTTCCTGGAGGAACGGGGTTCTAGAAGCTTCCTTTCATCAATAGCTCGATGACGTACAGCAGGCCCGCGCCCGCGAAGGCGTAGACGAAAAGCTCCGAGTAGCGGTTGCGCGCGCGCTGCGGGATCCAGCCGCGCACCAGCCACACGCATACTCCGATGATCAGGAAGGCGAGCAGCGCCGCCAGTCCCCCGGCGAGGCTGCGGCCGAAGACCCCGGCGATCCAGCCGCCGGGGGCGACCAGGTAATACACCGTGCCGCCGACGCCGAGCATCACCAGCACCGCGATGGCGAAGCCGGCGAGCGACTGCAGGAACGCGAGCATCTCGCCGGGCGGCTTGGATTGGGTTCTCGCTTGTTCCATCTTGCCGCGGGTAGCCGCAATCCCTATGCCAAGCCAGGAAAGCGCTCTCGGGACAATCACTTATTCGCGATGCGTGACGTAGTTGGAGTCAGGCAAGCGCAGCCTTATCGTCACCGCGGCACGACAGCCTCAGCCGCGCGCGCGCGAAGCTGCTGAGGCGGCACGGTTTTCGCTGTCGCCTCGCGGCGACGGCTTGAACATCCCCGGCTCGAGCGCGTGACGCTCGAGCAGCCGGTAGAACTCGGTGCGGTTGCGCCCGGCGAGGCGCGCCGCCTGGGTGACGTTGCCCGCCGTGATCTTGAGGATGCGCGCCAGGTAGTCGCGCTCGAAGGCGCGCCGCGCTTCATCCAGCGGCGTGAGCGCGGTGTCCCCCGCGTCCAGCGCCTGGCGCACGAGCGAGGCCGGTATGACGTCGGTCGCGGAAAGCGCCACGGCCTGCTCCACGACGTTGAGCAGCTGCCGCACGTTGCCGGGCCAGGGCGCCGCCACCAGCAGCTCCATCGCTTCGGGCGAGAGCGCGAGCCGCGGCCTGTCGTAGCGTCTGGCGAAATCGAGCAGGAAGTGCCCGGCGAGCAGCGGGATGTCCTCGCGCCGCTCGGCAAGCGCGGGCAGCGTGAGCTTCACCACGTTCAGCCGGTAGTAGAGGTCCTCGCGGAATTCGCCCGAGGCGAAGCGATCCTCGAGGCGCCGGTGAGTGGCGGAAATGACGCGCACGTTCACCTCGATCGACTCGTTGGAGCCCACCGGCCGCACCACCTTCTCCTCGAGCGCGCGCAGCAGCTTCACCTGCAGCGAAAGCGGCATGTCGCCGATCTCGTCCAGGAACAGCGTGCCGCCTTCCGCGGCCTGAAACAGGCCCCTGCGGTCCTGCACCGCTCCGGTGAACGAGCCTTTCTTGTGGCCGAAGAGCTCGGACTCGAGCAGGCCTTCGGGAATCGCGCTGCAGTTGACCGCGACGAACGACGCGTCGCAGCGGCGGCTGGCGCGGTGGATCGCACGTGCGAGCAATTCCTTCCCGGTGCCGCTCGCGCCCAGGATGCAGACCGCGGCGTCGGAGGCTGCGACGCGCTTCGCCTGCGCAAGCAGCGATTCCATCGCTGGCGAGCGCGTCACGATCCCGGCGCGCCAGTTCTCCTCGCCGCCGGCCGGCGTGCCCGAGAGGCGCAGCGCCTCGGCCACCGTGTCGAGCAGCACCTTGGGCTCGAAGGGCTTGGTGAGGAAGCCGAACACGCCGCGGCGGGTCGCCGCGACCGCCTCGGGGATGGTGCCGTGCGCGGTCAGGATCACCACCGGCAGCGCCGGCGCCTCGCGGTGGATGGCGTCGAACAGCGCCAGGCCGTCGATGCCCTCCATGCGCAGGTCGGTGATGACGAGGTCCGGCGGCGAAACCGCCATCGCCGCGAGCGCGGCCGCGCCCGACTCGGCGGCGGCCACCGCGTAGCCCGAGGCGCCCAGGCGCATCGAGATCAGGTGCAGCAGGTCCTTGTCGTCATCCACCAGCAGGATTCGCTTCGCGCTCTGTTCCATCGTCTACCTCGCTCTCGATTGCTTGCGCTCTTCTCTGTCCAGGATGGCGCGCTCGATCGACTTCAGCGCCTCGATCTCCTTCTTCAGCGCCTCTTCGCGCCGCACCGCGGCCTTGAGCAAGCGTTGCTGTTCGGCGACTTCCGCCGCGAGTTGCGCGTTGCTGCGCTCCAGGCCCGGCCTGCAATCCTGCACAGGCGCCCTGGTCACGGGCCCGTTTGCCGCGCAGCCGGCGAGCAGAATGCCCGCTGCCGCTACTGCAAGCACTTTCCTTGCCAGCACGCTCATGCCGCCTCCGCGAGCAGGGCCGCCGGCCGCAGCGGCAGTGTGACGCGGAAATGGCCGCCGCGGGTCCCCGGGATGACCTCGATGCGGCCGCCGTGCGCCTCGGTGAACTCGCGCGCGATGGCGAGACCCAGGCCCGTCCCCTCGGTGCGGCCCGAGGCGCCCGCGCGGCCGCGGAAGAACGCCTCGAAGATCGCCTCGCGCTCCTCGGCCGGCACGCCGGGGCCGCTGTCGAGCACCTCGATCGTCGCCGAGCCGCCGTTCGCGCGCGACCGCACGCGGATCAAGCCGCCCGCGGGTGTGAACTTGATTGCGTTGCCGAGCAGGTTGTCGATGACCGAGCGCAGCTTCGCAGGATCGGCCCAGACCGTGAGCGCCTCGGCCTCGAGCTCGATCCTCTGCACCTTGGATTGCGCGGCGAGCTGGTGCGCCTGCACCGACTGGCGCAGCAGCGCATCCAGGCCCAGCGGCCCCACCTCGAGGCCCGCGGCGGCGTGCAGCGCGCGCTGGTAATCGAGCAGCTCCTCGATCAGGCGCTGCAGCTTGACGCTGTTGTCGCGCAGGATCGCGACCACCTGCCGCTGCGGCGGCGCGAGCGGCCCCGCCACCTGGTCGTTCAGCAGCTCGGTGCCCTCGCGCAGCGCCGCGAGCGGCGTCTTCAGGTCGTGCGACAGGTGCCGCAGGAACCGGTTCTTCTGCGCCTCGAGCTCGGTGAGGCGCCGCCGCAGCCAGTCGAGCCGCTCGCCGAGGCTCTGCAGGTCCTCCGGGCCGCTCACCCGGATCGGGCGCTCGAAATCGGCGCTGCCGAGCTGGCGGATCGCGCTGTCGAGCTCGGCGATCGGCCGCGCGATGCGCCGCGTGAGCGCGAGCGCCGCGGCGAGCGCGAGCGCGGTGGCGAGCAGCACCATCATGATCAGGCGCCGGTGCACCTCGTCGGCGCTTGCCCCCAGGCGCTCGACCTCGCGGTCGGCGACGAGGTAGCTCACCGCGAGCACCTGGTAGGCGTCGTCGGCCAGCGCGCCGGCGAGGTTGCGCACCGCCGCCGCGTCGGTTGCGCCGCGCCGCGCCTGCATCATGTCGGCGAGCGCCTGCTCGCGCCCGATCACGCGCCGCAGGGCCGCGCGCTGCTCCTCGTCGAGCGAGAGCAGCTGCAGCTCGCTCGAGATCACCTTGACGCTCGCGTGCACGCGGGCGAAGTCCTCGCGCAGCCGCGGGTCCGGCGACACGGCGAGTTGCAGCGCGAGGCGCTCCAGCGACCCGATGCGGTTCACCAGCGCGCGGCTGGCGCGCGCCGCCTTGGCGGCGCCGTCCACCGCCCTGCGGCTTTGCTGCGTGAGCCGCTCGCTGTGCCACGCCGAATACAGCAGCGTCGCGAGCAGCGGCAACGCCACCACCAGGAACCCGACCACCAGCAGGCCGAGAAACGAGCGCGGATAGGACGGCGTCTTCGCCGTGAAATATTTCACGCCGCTCATACACTTATAATCGGCGCAAGAATTGGTGAGGACGAGGACCTATGTCACGAACCGGCGGGCCCGGGGCGCCGCCCGTCGGCGCGGGAATTCCGCGCGTCTATCTCGTCGCCGCGGTCGCGCGCAACGGCGTCATCGGCGCGAACGGCAGGCTGCCGTGGCATCTGCCCGAAGATCTGCGGCACTTCAGGAAACTCACGCTCGGCCACCCGGTGATCATGGGACGGCGCACGTGGACTTCGCTAGGAAAACCGTTGCCGGGCAGAGAGAACATCGTCGTCACCCGTAGTGCGAACTGCGACACGCGCGGCGCATCGGTAGCGAATTCGCTGGAAAGCGCGCTCGCGCTGTGCGCCGGCGAGCCGGTTGCGTTCGTGATCGGCGGCGCCGGGCTCTACGCCGCCGCGCTGCCGCTCGCGAGCGGGCTGGTGCTCACGGAGATCGAGCGCGACTACGAAGGTGACGTCCGCTTCCCCGCCTGGGACCGCGACGCCTGGAAGGAAACGCAGAGAGAAAGACACGCCTCCGGCGAAGGCGTGCCTTTCAGTTTCGTGCTCTACGAGCGCCTGGACTCGAAGACCCTGACTTCCGGCAGCGGAAAGCCGTTGAACTCGCTCGCGTAGGCGGTGGTGTAGGCGCCGGCGTTGCGGATGTAGATGAAGTCGCCTTCCTGCAGGTCCGAGGGCAGCGGCTCGTCGCGCAGGATGACGTCCACCGAGTCGCAGGTCGGGCCGGCGACGTGCCAGGGGATGTCGGGGCCGGAGCGCTCGGTGCGGATCTTGTACTTGAGGCCCTCGGTGGTCTCGATCACGCCGCCGAACAGGCCCGCGTCCCAGTGCATCCAGCGCTTGCCGCCGCGCGTGGTGGTGCCGAGCACGCGGCAGACGAAGTAGCCGGCGTCCGAGACCATGTAGCGCCCGGGTTCGGCGATCACCGCCACCTCCTCGGGGAAGGCCTTCAACGCCTCGTTCACCACCTCGCCGATCACCTCGATGGAGGGGATGGGCTTGACGTGGCGCACCGGGAAGCCGCCGCCGATGTCGAGGAGCCGGGGCTTGAGGCCGGCCTTCGTCATCGCGTCGAAGAGCGTGCGCGCCTTCTCG
The DNA here is from genome assembly GCA_040756795.1 of Pseudomonadota bacterium. Taxonomy (GTDB): domain Bacteria; phylum Pseudomonadota; class Gammaproteobacteria; order Burkholderiales; family SG8-39; genus RBG-16-66-20. The sequence continues at coordinate 10,089 of JBFLYF010000022.1, read as the reverse complement.
ATGCCGACGCGCCAGTTCTCCGGGTTGCGGCACTGCGAGCCGACGTGGAACGTCACGCCCGCCAGGTCCGCGCCGAGCTTGGCGGCGGTAGCGATGATCTCGCGCGTCTCGGACGCGCCCGCGCCGAACTTGCCCGAGAGCGGCCAGTCGCTGCCGATGTTGGGCGTGGCGATGCGCACGTAGATCTTCGCGTCCGCGGCGAGCTCGTGCACACGCCGCAGCTCGTCCACGCTGTCCACCACGTACCACTGCACGCCCTTGGCAGCGGTGTACGAGATCGCCTGGCGCGACTTCATCGGGTTGGAGTAGAAGACGTCCTGCGCCTGCACGCCGAGCGCGAGCAGCAGGTCGAGCTCCGCGGTCGAGGCGATCTCGAAGGCGCAGCTCTCCTGCACCAGCGCCTTCACCACGCGCCGGTCCGGGTTCGCCTTGACCGCGTAGTGCGGGCGCACGCGCGGCATGGCGGCGCGGAAGCGCCGCGCCTTCTCGCGCACGATCGCGCTGTCGAGGATCAGGAAGGGGCGGGTGTACTTCTGGCGGGCGGCCTGGCGGACGATCTCGAACTCGAGGCTCGCCTCGGGATGCGTGTCGAAAAGCTGCTCTTGCGGTTGCGGGTTCTGCTTGCCGTTGCGGACGAGGCTACTGGGGCGTACGCCCATCAATGGTCTCCTTGCGAACTAGGTTTCGGGAAGGTCGAGCATGCCGACGGCGCTCGCCGAGTTCCTCTTGCCTGTCATGATGACCTCCTTCTTAGCCCGTTGAGCCACAAGGAAAACTTGGGGCGATTATAGGGATGACCCCCGGCGAGTCAAGGGCTTCATGACAGTTTCTTTGCAGGCTGCCAGAGGAAGGCGCGCTCGCCGGAACGTAAGAAACCACTATAGGTAGGAATCGTAAACCGCCGACCCACTATGGATCGTAGGTCTAGATGCGGGGCAGCGTGACGCCCTTCTGGCCCTGGTATTTGCCGCCGCGGTCGCGGTAGGAGGTCTCGCAGACCTCGTCGGACTCGATGAAGATCACCTGCGCCACGCCTTCGTTGGCGTAGATCTTGGCCGGCAGCGGCGTGGTGTTGGAGAACTCGAGCGTGACGTGCCCCTCCCACTCGGGCTCGAGCGGCGTGACGTTGACGATGATGCCGCAGCGCGCATAGGTGGACTTGCCGAGGCAGATGGTGAGGACGTTCCTCGGGATGCGGAAGAACTCCACGGTGCGCGCCAGCGCGAAGGAGTTGGGCGGGATGATGCACACCGGCCCCTTGAAGTCGACGAACGACTTGGCGTCGAACTGCTTCGGGTCGACGATGGTCGAGTTGATGTTGGTGAAGATCTTGAATTCGTCCGAGCAGCGGATGTCGTAGCCGTAGCTCGAAGTGCCGTAGGAGACGATCTTCTGGCCCGCCGCCTCCTTCACCTGGTCCGGCTCGAAGGGCTCGATCATGCGGTGCTCGCCCGCCATGCGGCGGATCCACTTGTCGGACTTGATCGTCAAGTGTTTTGCACCACGATGTTCGGGAACTTCGAGGTCATGTCCTTCTGCGATTCGGCGATCCTGACCGCGCAGCGGCGCGCGATCTGCCTGTAGATCTCGGAGACGCGGCCGTCGGGGTCGGACACCAGCGTAGGCTTCCCGGAGTCGGTCTGCTCGCGGATCGCGGCGTCGAGCGGCAGCGCGCCGAGCAGCTCGGTGCCGTAGTCCCGGCACATCCGCGCCGCGCCGCCCTCGCCGAAGATGTGGCTCTCGTGGCCGCACTTCGGGCAGACGTGGATCGACATGTTCTCCACCACGCCGAGGATCGGGATGCCGACTTTCTCGAACATCTTCAGGCCCTTCCTCGCGTCGATGAGCGCGATGTCCTGCGGCGTGGTGACGATCACGGCGCCGGTCACCGGCACCTTCTGCGCGAGCGTGAGCTGGATGTCGCCGGTGCCGGGCGGCAGGTCCACCACCAGGTAATCGAGCTCGCGCCAGCGCGTGTCCTTGAGCAGCTGCTCCAGCGCCTGCGTCACCATCGGCCCGCGCCACACCATCGGCGTGTCGATGTCGATCAGGAACCCGATCGAGATCGCCTGCAGGCCATGGCCTTCCATCGGCTCCAGGCTCTTGCCGTCCTTCGACTCCGGGCGCCCCGCGATGCCGAGCATCATGGGCTGCGAGGGCCCGTAGATGTCGGCGTCCAGGATCCCCACCGCGGCGCCCTCGGCCAGTAGCGCGAGCGCGAGGTTGACCGCGGTGGTCGACTTGCCCACGCCGCCCTTGCCCGAGGCCACCGCGATGATGTTCTTGATGCCCGGAATGAGCTTGACGCCGCGCTGCACGGCGTGCGGCACGACTTTCGAGCGCACCGTGACGCTCGCGCCCGGCGCGCCCGCCGCCTGCAGCGCCTCGATCACCTGGTGCCGGATCGGCTCGAACTGGCTCTTGCCGGGGTAGCCGAGCTCGATCTCGAGCGCGATCCTGCCGTCGGCGATCTTGAGCGACTTCAGCGCGCGCGAGGCGACGAAGTCCTTGCCGGTGTTGGGATCGACGAGCTTGCCGAGCGCGGCGCGGACATCGGCTTCAGAGAGGGGCATGCGCCAAGTGTAAGCTAAAATTTCCCCTTTTCCGCGCACGTCTTTCCCGGGGAATCGAGCTCCCGCATGTCCCGCCGCAGGCTGTTCGTCACCACCGCCCTGCCCTACGCCAACGGCGCGTTCCATATCGGCCACATCATGGAGTACATCCAGGCCGACATCTGGGTGCGCTTCCAGCGCATGCAGGGCGACCGCGACGTGATCTTCGTGGGCGCCGACGACGCGCACGGCGCGCCGATCATGCTGGCGGCCGAGAAGGCCGGGAAGTCGCCCGAGGAGTTCATCGCCGGCATCCAGCGCGGGCGCAAGCGCTACCTCGAGGGCTTTCACGTCGAGTACGACAACTGGCACTCTACGCACTCCGACGAGAACACCGCCCTGTCGCAGGACATCTTCCGCCGGCTCGCCAGGGCGGGCCTGGTCACCTCGCGGCCGATCGAGCAGTTCTACGACCCGGTGAAGGGCATGTTCCTCGCCGACCGCTACCTCAAGGGCGAGTGCCCGAACTGCGGCGCGAAGGACCAGTACGGCGATGCCTGCGAGAACTGCAGCTCGGTCTATCCCGCGACCGCCCTGAAGAACCCCTACTCGATGCTCTCGGGCGCGAAGCCCGTGCTCAAGTCCTCGGAGCACTTCTTCTTCAAGCTCTCCGATCCGCGCTGCAAGGATTTTCTGCGCGCGTGGATCAATGAATCCGGCCGGCTGCAGCAGCAGGTCGTCAACAAGGCGAAGGAGTGGCTCGAGGGCGCAGGCGACAAGGCGCTCGCCGACTGGGACATCTCGCGCGACCCGCCCTACTTCGGCATCCGCGTGCCCGACATCGCCGCCGAGAAATACCTCTACGTCTGGCTCGACGCGCCGATCGGGTATCTCGCGAGCCTCAAGAATTACTGCGCGAAACAGAAACTCGACTTCGAGGGGCTTCTCCAGGACCCGGCGACCGAGCAGGTCCACTTCATCGGCAAGGACATCATCTACTTCCACACGCTCTTCTGGCCGGCGATGCTGCACTTCGCCGGCAAGCCCTACAAGGTGCCCGACCACGTCTGGGTGCACGGCTTCATCGGCGTCTCGGGCGAGAAGATGTCCAAGTCGCGCGGCACCGGAATCGATCCCCTGCGCTACCTCGAGCTCGGCATGAACCCCGAGTGGCTGCGCTACTACATCGCCGCCAAGCTGAACGCCAACGTCGAGGACCTCGACTTCAACCCCGACGACTTTGTCGCGCGCGTCAACAGCGATCTCGTCGGCAAATACGTGAACATCGCCAGCCGGGCGGCGAGCTTTGTGCATCGCCTCCAGGGTGGCGAATTGACCGTCAGCGATCAGGCTCCGCTTGAAAAAGCATCTTGGAGCCTAAGCACCATTCTGGCTGAGGCCCGGAGGAATGAAGGAAACGCGTTGGCTCAGTTGGCCGCCTTGGTCAGGGGAAGCGCTGGAGAAATTGCTGCGCTTTATGAGTCGCGCGAGTTCGGCAAGGCGATTCGTCGAATAATGGAACTCGCTGACTTGGTGAACCAAGTCTTTGATGCGTTTAAGCCTTGGGAAAAAGCTAAAGGGGAAAACAAGTTTGTCGCAGGACTTGTTTGCACGACTTCGCTAGAAGCGTTTCGGCTGCTGACAATCTACCTTCGGCCCGTCCTTCCTGACCTAGCCCAGAAGGCATTCGCCTTTCTCAATCTACCCGTTCAGGATTGGACATCCATCGCTAATCAATTAGCGGCAGGACATCGAATTGAACAGTATTCGCACCTCATCTCCCGAGTCGAGGAAAAGCAGCTCGACCAGTTGTTCGGCATCGAATCCGTGCCGCAGGTCACCGCGCCGCAGCGGCACGCGGAGAAGCAGCAGCACGCAGCCAAGGAGCACGCCGTGAGCGAAGGCACCATCACGATCGAGGACTTCAACAAGCTCGACCTGCGCGTGGCGAGGATCGCCCGCGCGGAGCACGTAGAGGGCGCGGACAAGCTCCTCAAGCTCACGCTCGATCTGGGCGACGCGACGCGCACGGTGTTCGCCGGGATCAAGTCGGACTATGCGCCGGAGAAGCTCGAGGGGCGCCTCGCGGTGGTGGTGGCGAATCTTGCGCCGCGCAAGATGAAGTTCGGCGTTTCCGAGGGCATGGTGCTCGCCGCCGCGGGCGACGGCGCGGGCATCTTCCTGATCGCGCCCGATTCCGGCGCCCGGCCCGGTATGCGCGTCAAATGATATTGCAATGATAATGTGATTCACATATCATCCGCGGCTCCTCCGGCAGCCTCCCCGATGGAGCACAAGACCGCCCGTTTCACCGTGCTGCTCGACCCGCGCAAGAAGCGCCTGTTCGAGGAGATCTGCGCCGCGCAGGACCGCACCCCCTCGCAGGTGGTGCGGCAGCTGATCCGCGAGTACGTGATCGCGCACGCCGGCAGCCGGCCGGTCCCGGAGTGGCTGCTGAGAGCCGCAAACAAGAGATGAACCGGGACTAGATGCCGGGGTTCTCGCCGCTGGAAGGCGCGCTGGCAGCCGCAGCCGGCTGGCTCCTGATCGCCGTGCTTTCGCTGTTCCCCCAGGGCAACGCGGCGTTCGCGCGGCGCCTCGCCTTCCCGCTCGGGGCGCTGGCGGGCCTTGCGCTCGCCGGCTTCGGCCTGGAAGCGGTGTGGCTGCCCTCGGCGCAGTTCACCCTGCCGCTCGGCCTGCCCGAGCTGCCGTTTCATCTCAGGATCGATCCGCTGGCGAGCTTTTTCCTGATGCTGCTCGGTGCGGTCGCCGCCGGGATCTCGGTGTACGCCGCGGGCTATTTTCGCGACGAGGCGCCCGGGCGGCTCGCGCTCATCGGCCTGCAGTACCACCTGTTCCTCGCCAGCATGGCGTTCGTCATCCTCGCCGACGACGCCTACCTCTTCATGGTGGCCTGGGAGACGATGGCGCTGTCGTCCTACTTCCTGGTGACGACCGACCACCGCGAGCGCGCGATCCGCAGCGCCGGGTTCCTCTACCTGCTGATCGCGCACATCGGCGCGATCGCGATCCTGCTGTGCTTCGGCGTGATGCACGGCGGCAAGGGCGACTACACGTTCGATGCGCTGCGCGCGGCCGAGCTCACGCCGCTCTGGGCCACGGTCGCGTTCCTGCTCGCGTTCTTCGGCTTCGGCGCCAAGGCGGGGATGATCCCGCTGCACGCCTGGCTGCCCGAGGCCCACCCGGCGGCGCCCTCGCCGGTCTCGGCGCTGATGAGCGGCATCATGCTGAAAACCGCGATCTACGGCATGGTGCGGGTGATCTACGACCTGATCGGCGGCGTGCGCTGGGAGTGGGGCATGCTGGTGCTGGTGATCGGGGCCGCGACGACGCTCTTCGGCGTGCTCTACGCGCTGATGCAGCACGACCTGAAGCGGCTGCTGGCGTATCACTCGGTCGAGAACATCGGCATCATCCTGCTCGGCCTCGGGCTGTCGATGGTGTTCCTCGGCTTCGGCCACCCCGCGGCGGGCATCCTCGGCCTGATCGCCGCGCTCTACCACACGCTGAACCACGCGGTGTTCAAGGGGCTGCTGTTTCTCGGCGCGGGCTCGATCCTGCACTCGGCGAAGCTGAGGAACCTCAACGACATGGGCGGCCTCATCCGCCCGATGCCGAAGACCGCGTTCTACTTCCTGATCGGCGCGCTCGCCATCTCCGCGCTGCCGCCGCTGAACGGCTTCGTTTCGGAGTGGCTCACTTTCCAGACCGCGCTGCAGGCACCGCTGCTGCAGAACGGCGTGGTGCGGAGCCTCGTGCCGCTGTTCGCCGCGATCCTCGCGCTCGCCGGCGCGCTCACCGCGATGTGCTTCGTCAAGGTCTACGGCGTCGCCTTCCTCGGCCAGCCCAGAAAAATCGGGGACGGAGCCCGATCTCACTCCGCTGGCGGTGATCGGGAGAAGAGATCGGGCTCCGTCCCCGATTTCGAAATCCATGATGCCGGAAACATGGAGCGCTTCGGCATGGCGTGGCTCGCCGCGGGCTGCTTCGTGCTGGGCCTCTTTCCCACCTCGTTCCTGCTCATGCTCAACCGGGTCGGCGTCTCGCTCACCGGGCAGGGGCTGTCCGCCCAGGCGCTGGAGTCGAGCTGGCTGTGGCTGGTGCCGACCGCGCCCGGCCAGGCGAGCTACAGCCCGGTCATCTTCCTGCTCGTCATCGTGGGCGTGACGCTGCTCGCCTTCGCGCTCGTACGGCGCTTCTACCACGGCCGCGTGCGCTTCGCCGATCCCTGGGATTGCGGCTTCCCCGCCCAGACCGCGCGCATGCAGGACACCGCCGACGCCTTCGGCCAGCCGATCCGCCACGTCTTCGGCCCCATCTACCTCATGGAGCGCCACCTGCCCTCGCCGGACGACCCGGCGCCGCGTTATCGCCTGAGAATCGAGGATCGCCACTGGCACCTGCTCTACCTGCCGGTGGCGCGGCTCGCGGCGTTCCTTTCCTCCAGGATCGGGATGCTGCAGCAGGGCAAGATCAGCATCTACCTGCTCTACAGCTTCCTGACGCTGATCGCGCTGCTGGTGTTCGTGCGATGAACACCGCGACCGGAATCGCGTTCCAGGTGCTGCAGTCGGTGTTCGTGGTGCTCGCCGCGCCGCTCGTCATGGGCTGGGTGAACCAGTGCCGCGCCTGGCTGCAGAACCGCAGCGCCCCCAGCATCTGGCTGCCCTACCGCACGCTCGCGAAGCTCTTCCACAAGGACGCGGTGATCGCGCGCGACGCCTCGCCGCTCTTTCGCCTCACGCCCTACATCCTGTTCGGCTGCATGTGGCTCGCGGCGGGCATCGTCCCGGTGCTCGCCACCGGCCTGCCGTTCGCGCCCGCGGCCGACATCATCGCGCTGGTGGGGGTGTTCGCCCTGGCGCGCGTGTTCTCGGCGCTCGCCGCGATGGACATCGGCACCTCCTTCGGCGGCCTTGGCGCGCGGCGCGAGATGCTGATCGGCTTCCTGGCCGAGCCGGCGATGCTGATGACGCTGTTCACCGCGGCGTTCATCAGCGGCTCGACCCAGCTGACCACCATCGTCGACTCGCTCGCGCATCGCGAGTTCGCGATCTACCCGAGCCTCGCCTTCGCCGCGGTCGCGTTCGTCATGGTGCTGCTCGCCGAGAACGCGCGCATCCCGATCGACAACCCGAGCACGCACCTCGAGCTGACGATGGTGCACGAGGCGATGATCCTGGAGTACTCGGCGCGGCACCTGGCGCTGATCGAGTGGGCGGTGGCGATCAAGCTGTTCGCCTACATGACGATCGGCTTCGCCTTCTTCGTGCCCTGGGGCATCGCCGAGGCGGGCGACTGGAGCGCCCTGCCGCTCGCTTTCGGAGTGCTCGCGGCGAAGCTCGCCTTCTGCGGCGCGGGGCTGGCGCTGCTCGAGACGCTGCTCGCCAAGCTGCGCCTGTTCCTCGCGCCCGAGTTCCTGTCGAGCGCGTTCCTGCTCGCGGTGCTCGGCATGCTGATCCACTTCCTGGTGCAGGGATAGCGCGATGTCGCTCGCCGGCCAGTTCGTCAACCTGCTCGCGGCGCTGCTGCTGCTGATCGCCTTCGCCATGCTCTCGCAGCGGCGCATCCTGACGCTGATCCACCTCTTCGCCTGGCAGGGCGCTGCGCTTGCCGCCTCGACCCTGATCGTCGCCCATACCACCGGCCAGGTGCACCTGTACTTCTCCGCGGCGCTCACCGTCGTGCTCAAGGTCATGCTCATCCCGTGGGTGCTGCACCGGCTGATCGACCGGCTGAACGTGAAATGGGACGTCGAGACCCTGATCAACATCCCCACCACGATGCTGGCGGGCATCGGCCTCGCGATCTTCGCCTTCGCGCTCGCCACGCCGATCTCGCAGATGGCGAACACGCTCACCCGCTCCACGCTCGGCATCGCCATGGCGAGCGTGCTGCTCTCCTTCCTCATGATGATCGTGCGCAGGAAAGCCGTGCCGCAGGTGATCGGGTTCCTGGCGATGGAGAACGGCCTGTTCTTCGCCGCCACCAGCGCCACCTATGGCATGCCGCTGGTGGTCGAGCTGGGCGTCGCGCTCGACGTGCTGGTCGGCACCTTCATCTTCGGCATCTTCTTCTTCCACATCCGCGAGCAGTTCGACTCGCTCGATATTCAGCACATGGAAAAGCTGAAAGAAGACTGAAATGGAGCCGACGTCGATCTACTTCCTGATGGGCCTGCCAGTTCTTGGCGCGGCCTTGCTCGCGTTCATCGGGCACCGGCCCTGGGCTGCGGAAGCCAATGCGACGATGAGCCTTGCCACGCTGGCCGCCGCCGCGTTCCTCACGGCGCGCGTCATAGAGGGCGGTCCATTCACCGCTCCGATTCTGCCCGATGCCATCCTCGGGTTTCTCGGCCTGACCGACAACTCGTTCCAGGAGCAGTTCTTCGTTGACCCGTTCAACGTATTCCTCGTCGCCCTTACCGCTTTCGTCGGGTTTACGACCGCGCTTTTCTCCCGCCCCTACATGCGGATCGAGCAGGACCACGGTCGCCTAAACGCCCAGCGGCTGCGCCTGTACCACAGCATGTACCAGCTGTTCATGTTCACGATGCTGCTCTGTCTGCTCGCGAACAATGCCGGCGTCATGTGGGTGGCGATGGAGGGCGCGACGCTGTCGACAGTGCTGTTGGTGAGCTTGTACCGCACTCCGGCAAGCCTGGAGGCCGCCTGGAAGTATTTCATCCTGTGTTCGGTCGGCATTGCGCAGGCGCTCTTCGGCACCATCCTGCTCTACTTCGCCGCCGAGAAAGTCCTGGGACCGGGCGGCACGTCGCTGCTCTGGACGCACCTTTACGAGGTGCGCAGCCAGCTCGAGCCCACGGTGCTGTCGCTCGCCTTTGTCTTCCTCCTCGTCGGCTTCGGCACCAAGGTGGGCCTGGTGCCGCTGCACAACTGGCTGCCGGACGCGCACGCCGAGGGCCCGACGCCGGTGTCGGCGGTGCTCTCGGGGCTGCTGCTCAACGTCGCGCTCTACGCGGTGGTGCGCAGCAAGGTGCTGGTGGACGGCGCGCTCGAGCGCAACTTCTCCGGCAACCTGATGATGGGATTCGGCCTCGTCTCGGTGGTGGTGGCGGCGTTCTTCCTCTCGCGCCAGAAGGACATCAAGCGCATGTTCGCCTACTCCTCGGTCGAGCACATGGGCATCATGACCTTCGCCTTCGGCATGGGCGGCGCGGTGGCGGCGTTCGCGGGCCTCTTGCACATGACGGTGCACTCGCTCACCAAGAGCGCGATCTTCTTCACCGTGGGCCACGCCTCGCAGAAGACCGGGACGCAGAACATGGACGAGATCCGCGGCCTGGTGGAGAGCAACCCGACCATCGGCTGGGGGCTCGCCATCGGCACCCTGGCGATCCTCGGCATGCCGCCCTTCGGCGTGTTCACCAGCGAGTTCATGGTGCTCACCGCGGCGATGCACGAGCACCCCTGGGCGACGCCGTTCCTGCTGGTGGCGCTCGGCGTCGCCTTCGCCGCGATCTTCGGCAAGGTGCAGCCGATGGTATTCGGCGAGA
>JBFLYF010000219.1:0-5495 GCA_040756795.1 Pseudomonadota bacterium | reverse complement strand
TGCGCCTCGCGGTGGTTGAGGTCGGGGCGCCGGCGCCCGGGGTGGGGGCGAAGAAGGGATAGCACGATGTACCGCAAGATTCTGGTCGGCTACGACGGCTCGTCATCCGGGCGCAAGGCGTTCGACGCCGCGCTCGAGCTCGCGGCGAAGCACGGCGCGGAGCTCTACGTGCTCTCGGTGGTGCGGCCGCCGGAAGTAGGCGACGACGTAGAGACCGAAGCCGTGATCGAGAACTCGCGCCAGTACCACCGCCGCATGCTCGCCGAGCTGAAATCCTCGATCGCGGCGAAGGGCGTGAAGACGCACTTCGAGGTGTCGGTGGGCCACCCTGCCGAGCAGATCATCTACGACGCGGACCGCCACGGCGCGGACCTGGTCGTGGTCGGCGACCGCGGCCGCTCGAAGCTCGCGCGCATCGTGCTCGGCTCGGTGTCCAAGCAGGTGGTGCAGCACGCCGGACGCGCGGTGCTCGTGGTGCGCTGAGGCGCCGCGGCCGGCGAGGCGATGAGCTCCGCTGCTGCCATCCCGCGCGGCATCTGGATGCTCGGCTTCGTCAGCCTGTTCATGGACGTGTCCTCCGAGCTGATCCACAGCCTGCTGCCGGTGTTCATGGTCTCGGCGCTCGGCGCGAGCGCGCTCGCGGTCGGCATCGTCGCGGGCGTCGCGGAATCGACCGCGCTCATCGTGAAGGTGTTCTCCGGCGCTCTGAGCGACCGGCTCGGCAGGCGAAAGGGCCTCGCGGTGCTCGGCTACGGGCTGGGCGCGCTCTCCAAGCCGCTGTTCGCGCTTGCGCTGTCGGTCAACTGGGTGCTCGCGGCCCGGTTCATGGATCGGATCGGCAAGGGAATCCGCGGCGCGCCGCGCGATGCCCTCGTCGCCGATCTCGCGCCGCCCGAGATTCGCGGCGCGGCCTTTGGCCTTCGCCAGTCGCTCGACACGGTGGGCGCGTTCCTGGGGCCCGTGCTCGCGATCGCGCTCATGGTGCTCTGGGCGGGAGATTTCCGCGCCGTGTTCTGGTTCGCCGTGATCCCGGGAGCGCTCGCGGTGGCGCTGCTCGTCTTCGGCGTCGACGAGCCGGGAAGCGCCCGTGCCCCGGGGAGCGCCGTCAACCCGATTCGATGGAGGACGCTCGCGGATCTGAGCAGGGCTTACTGGATGGTCGTGATCGCCGGCGCCGTTTTCACGCTCGCCCGCTTCAGCGAAGCCTTCCTCATCCTGCGCGCGCAGCAGCACGGCCTGCCCGACGCATACGCGCCGCTGGTGCTCGTGGTGATGAACGCGGTCTACGCGCTCTCTGCCTATCCGTTCGGCAGGCTCGCCGATCGCGTGAGCCACCGCAAGCTGCTCGGCGGGGGGCTTGCAGCGCTGATCGCCGCCGACCTGCTGCTCGCGCAGGCGGGCGGCCTCGCCGCCGTCGCAGCGGGCGTCGCGCTCTGGGGACTGCACATGGGGATGACGCAGGGGCTGCTCGCGACCATGGTGGCCGATGCCGCGCCCGCGCGGCTGCGCGGCACCGCATTCGGCTTTTTCAACCTCGCGAGCGGCATCGCGATGCTCGTGGCGAGCGTGCTCGCCGGGCTGCTGTGGGACTCGCTCGGCGCCGCGGTCACCTTCTACGCGGGCGGGGGCTTCGCCGCGGCCGCCCTGGCACTGCTCCTCTTCGGGGCCGGGAAAGGCTTGAAAGCGCGCCCCGAGCCCCTATCTGGGCTAAGGTAGAAGCCGATGCGATTCGACAAGTTCACGACCAAGCTGCAGGAAGCGCTGGCCGAGGCGCAGAGCCTCGCGCTCGGCCGCGACCACCAGGCGATCGAGCCGCAGCACCTGCTGGCGGCGCTGCTGGGCCAGGAGGAAGGGGGCGTTGCCGGGATGATCAGCAAGGCCGGCGGAAACGTGCATGCCCTGAAGAAAGGCCTGGATGAATCCATCGAGAGATTTCCCAGGGTAGAAGGCGGCGCCCCGGGCGAGGTCCACATCTCGCGCGACCTGGCGAACCTGCTGAACGTCGCCGACCGGGAGGCGCAGAAGCGCGGCGACCGGTACATCGCTTCCGAGCTCTTTCTAATGGCATGCGCGTCCGACAAGGGGGATATCGGAAGGCTTCTCAAGCAGAACGGAATCGACAGGAAGAACCTGGAGAAAGCCATTCAACAAGTGAGAGGCGGAGAGAACGTCTCCTCGCAGGCGGAGGAAGGCCAGAGGCAGGCCCTGGACAGATACACGCTCGACCTGACCGAGCGCGCGCGGGCCGGCAAGCTCGACCCGGTGATCGGCCGCGACGACGAGATCCGGCGCTGCATCCAGATCCTGCAGCGTCGCACCAAGAACAACCCGGTGCTGATCGGCGAGCCGGGCGTCGGCAAGACCGCGATCGTGGAGGGCCTGGCGCAGCGGATCGTGAACCACGAGATCCCGGAATCTCTTCGCAACAAGACCGTTCGTGTGCTCGACATGGCGGCGCTGCTCGCCGGCGCCAAGTACCGCGGCGAGTTCGAGGAGCGCCTGAAGGCGGTGCTCAAGGCCCTGGCGCAGGACGAAGGCAACACCATCGTCTTCATCGACGAGCTGCACACCATGGTGGGCGCGGGCAAGGCCGAGGGCGCGATCGATGCCGGCAACATGCTCAAGCCCGCCCTGGCGCGCGGCGAGCTGCATTGCATCGGCGCCACCACGCTCGACGAGTACCGCAAGCACGTCGAGAAGGACGCGGCGCTCGAGCGGCGCTTCCAGAAAGTGCTGGTGGGCGAGCCGACGGTGGAAGCGACCATCGCCATCCTGCGCGGCCTGCAGGAGCGCTACGAGGTGCACCACGGCGTCGAGATCACCGACCCGGCGATCGTCGCCGCGGCCGAGCTCTCGCACCGCTACATCACGGACCGGTTTCTGCCCGACAAGGCGATCGACCTCGTCGACGAGGCGGCGGCGCGCATCAAGATGGAGATCGACTCCAAGCCCGAGGCGATGGACCGGCTCGAGCGGCGCCTGATCCAGCTCAAGATCGAGCGCGAGGCGGTGCGCAAGGAGAAGGACGAATCTTCTCTGAAAAGATTCTCGCTTCTGGAAAGTGAAATAGAACTGCTCGAAAAGCAGTATTCCGACCTCGAGGAAGTCTGGAAGGCGGAGAAGGCGCAGGTCGCGGGCAGCCAGCAGGTGAAGGAGTCGCTGGAGAAGCTCAAGGTGCAGATGGAGGAAGCGAGGCGCAAGGGCGACTGGCAGAAGATGTCCGAGATCCAGTATGGAAAAATTCCACAACTGGAAGCTCAGATAAGAAGCCAGGACAAGCCGGCCAAGGCGAAGCTCGTTCGCACCCAGGTCGGCGCCGAGGAAATCGCCGAGGTGGTGTCGCGCGCCACCGGCATCCCGGTCGCCAAGATGATGCAGGGCGAGCGCGAGAAGCTGCTGCAGATGGAGGCGCGCCTGCACGAGCGCGTGGTCGGCCAGGACGAGGCGGTGCGCCTGGTGTCGGACGCGATCCGGCGCTCGCGCTCGGGCCTCTCGGATCCGAACCGGCCGTACGGCAGCTTTCTGTTCCTGGGGCCTACGGGCGTCGGGAAGACGGAATTGTGCAAGGCGCTGGCGGCGTTCCTGTTCGATTCCGAGGAGCACCTGATCCGCGTCGACATGTCCGAGTACATGGAGAAGCACTCCGTGGCGCGGCTGATCGGCGCGCCGCCGGGCTACGTCGGCTACGACGAGGGCGGCCAGCTCACCGAGCAGGTGCGGCGAAAACCGTACGCGGTGATCCTGTTCGACGAGGTGGAGAAAGCGCATCCCGACGTGTTCAACGCGCTGCTGCAGGTGCTCGACGAGGGCCGCATGACCGACGGCCAGGGGCGCACCGTGGACTTCAAGAACACGGTCATCGTCATGACCTCGAACCTCGGCTCGCAGATGATCCAGAAGATGCAGGGCGACGACTACCAGGTGATCAAGCTCGCGGTGCTCGCCGAGGTGAAGACCCAGTTCCGGCCCGAGTTCGTCAACCGCATCGACGAGATCGTGGTGTTCCATGCGCTCGGGGAAGAGGACATCAAGGCCATTGCCAGGATTCAGCTGGAAATTCTTGCTAAACGACTTTCCAGGATGGATCACGGCCTCGAGGTTTCCGACGCTGCGCTCGCCGAGCTCGCCAAGGTGGGCTTCGACCCGGTGTACGGGGCGCGGCCGCTCAAGCGCGCGATCCAGTCGGAGATCGAGAACCCGCTCGCCAGGAGCATCCTCGAAGGGCGCTTCGCCCCCAAGGACACGGTCCGGGTGGACTACCGCGCGGGGAAGATGACGTTCGAGAAGGCGCCCGCGAAAGCGGCCGCATGACGAACGTCACCCCCGCAACAGCGGGGGTCCAGTTCGGCGCGGATCCTGCGGCTGAGCTGCAGCAGCTCCTCCCACAGGCCGTCCGTGTCCTTGCGGAACACGACGTCGACGTCGGCGTTGAGCACCGACCACAGGCCGCGGTCGATCTCGGCCTTCAGCTCACCCGGGCGCCAGCCGACGTAGCCGACGTAGTAGCGCGCCTCGTTCGGCCGGGACTCGATGATCTGGTCGATGGTGTTGGCGCGAAACGCCATGTAGAGGTTCTTCATCAGGTGCACCGTGCCGGCCCCCGGCGCCGAGTCGGAGCGGACCAGCGCCACCAGCGCGCCGCGCGAGAACGGGCCGCCGTAATACACCGGGTCGGCCACCTTCTTCGACGGCTCGTGATCGGGGAACAGGCTTCCGAGCGAGCGCCGCGTCGGGCGGTTGAGGATCACGCCGACGTGGCCGCCGCGCGGCCCCGGGGCGGCGATCAGCACCGTCTGGCGGTAGTCGAGGTCACGGAAGGCAGGGTGCGCGACCAGGAACACGGCATCGTCCTCCTGGCCGAGCGCGCGCGGCGACCAGGGCAGCAGCGCCAGCATGAACAGCACGGCAAGGAGGCGCGTCGCTGCGGTCATCTGAAGGCAGTATAGCCCGAGCGCGGCATTTCGTAGTGCGTGCGCGGCCCGAGCCGGGCCGCTTTGTCAACCAGTTCCTCCCACATGCTCTCGGTGTTCTTGCGAAACAGCAGCGCCTCCTCGGCCGGCAGCACGTACCAGCCGTCGCGCATGAACTCGCTCTCCAGCTGGCGCGGCGCCCAGCCGGAAAAGCCCGCGTACAGCCGGTAGCGCGCCCGCGGCTCGGCGAGGAGCCGCTGGATGTTGTCCGGGTGCATCGTCAGGTAGACATTCCTCAGGACGTGGAACGCCGGGGCGCGGGGCACGCTCTCGGAACGGAACACGGCGACGATCGCCTGGCGCATCACCGGTCCGCCGAGGAAGAGCGGGTCGCGGTAGTTCTGGGTCGGGAACTCCGGGGACAGGAACTGCTGCAGCCGCAGTGTGCTCGGTCGGTTGACGATCACCCCGACCGTGCCCGCATCCTCGGTCTGGGTGACGAGCACCACGGTGCGCGCGAAATTCGGATCGACAAGGCCGGGCTTTGCGATCAGGAGGGCGCCGTTGGCGGGCTGGTCCTGCTGC
>JBFLYF010000218.1:0-5507 GCA_040756795.1 Pseudomonadota bacterium | reverse complement strand
CACCTCGGTGTAGGTGAAGCGCGCGTGCGAGCAGATCACGGCCGGGAAGAACTGGTAGGCATGCACCTCGCCCGCGGCGGTGATGAGCATGTCGCACACCATCGCGAGGCGGTCCACGTCCGGGTTCAGCGAGCACAGGCCGTTGGAGAGCTTCTCCGGCAGCATGGGGATGACGCGTCGCGGGAAGTACACCGACGTGGCGCGCTCGTAAGCGTCGTCGTCGAGCGGCTCGCCCGGCTTCACGTAGTGGCTGACGTCGGCGATCGCCACGACGAGGCGCCAGCCCTTGCCGCGTCCGACCTTCGCCGGCTCGCAGTAGACGGCGTCGTCGAAGTCGCGCGCGTCTTCCCCGTCGATGGTGACGAGCGGCACGTCGGTGAGGTCGATGCGGTGCCTGCGGTCGGCCGGCCGGAGCTTCTCCGGCAGCGCCGCGGCCTGCGCCAGCGCCTCGGGCGAGAAGCGGTGCGGCACCTCGTACTTGCGCACGGCGATCTCGATCTCCATGCCGGGGTCGTCGATTTCGCCGAGCACCTCGGTCACGCGGCCCACCGGCTGCGAGTACATCGACGGCGGCTCGGTCAGCTCGATCGCCACCACCTGGCCCGCGGTCGCGTTCGCGATCGCGTTCTTCGGGATCATGATGTCCTGCCCGTAGCGCTTGTCCTCGGGCGCCACCAGCCAGATGCCGCCCTCGTGCAGCAGCCGGCCGATGATGGGCGATCTGCGGCGCTCGAGGATCTCGAGGATGCGGCCCTCGGGGCGGCCGCGCTTGTCGTAGCGGACGATGCGGGCGCGAACGCGGTCGCGGTGCAGCACCGCGCGCATCTCCTGCGGGGAGAGATAGACGTCGGGCTGGCGGTCCTCGCGCACGAGAAAGCCGTGGCCGTCGCGGTGCCCTTGCACCGTGCCCTCGACCTCGCTCATCAGTTCGGCACCGACGGCGGAGGGAGTTGAGTGTTGGTTTGTTTTGATGATATGATCCAAGACTTCCTGAAATGCCCAGGTGGCGGAATTGGTAGACGCACTAGTTTCAGGTACTAGCGGGTAACACCGTGGGGGTTCGAGTCCCTTCCTGGGCACCAGATGATATGAAAGGCCAGTGCATCCGCACTGGCCTTTTCGCTTTGCGGGCTCAGATGACGAACTTCCTGGCGAGGCCTTCGGGACGCAGTTCGTCGTACTCCTCGAAGGGCTGGTGGATCCACGGGCTCGTCGGCAACATCTCGACGTAGTAGTCGGGCGTGTAGCTCGACACGCCCTTCACCCAGATGACCGCGGAGCGAAGCTCGCTGATCGATGGCATGCCGCGCAGCCGCTCCACCACGGCCTTCAGCGTCACGCCCGAGTCGGCGAGGTCGTCCACCAGCAGCACGCGCCCGGCCAGTTCGCCCTTGGGCAGCGTGATGTACTTCGCCATGTCGAGACGGCCCTGGATGGTGCCGGCCTCGGCGCGGTACGAACTGGTCGACATGATCGCCAGCGGCTTGTCGAACACGCGCGACAGCACGTCGCCCGGCCGCATTCCGCCGCGCGCGAGGCACAAGATCTGGTCGAAGTCCCATCCCGACGCGTGCACCTTGAGCGCCAGGCGCTCGATCAGCATGTGGTACTCGTCCCAGGAGACGTAGAGGTGTTTGCCGTCGTCGGTCAGCATGCGGTCGTTTCTCCGATGAAGGTGCGCGCGGCTCAGCCGCGGTACGGGTGTCTGAGCAAGATGGTGTGGTCGCGGTCGGGGCCGGTGGACACCATGTCGATCGGTGCGCCGATGAACTCCTGGACACGCTCGAGGTAGCGGCGCGCGTTCAGCGGCAGCTGCTCCCAGCGCGTCGCGCCGTAGGTGGACTCGGTCCAGCCCGGGAAGCTGTCGTAGACGGGCACGCAGGCGGCTACGTCGTCGGCGTCCAGCGGCAGGATGTCGATGCGCTGCCCGCGCAATTCGTAGCCCACGCAGACCTTGATCTCCGGCAGCCTGTCGAGCACGTCGAGCTTGGTGACGCACAGGCCGGAGACGCCGTTGATGATGATCGAGCGCTTCAGCGCCGCTGCATCCAGCCAGCCGCAGCGCCGCGGGCGGCCGGTGACGGTGCCGCGCTCCTGGCCCACCGTCGAGAGGTGGTGGCCCACCGAACCTTCCCGGTCCATCGGCAGCTCGGTCGGGAACGGGCCACTGCCCACGCGCGTCGTGTAGGCCTTCGTGATGCCGAGGATGTAGTGCAGCATGTCCGGCCCGACGCCCGAGCCGGCCGCCGCGTTGCCGGCCACGCAGTTGCTCGAAGTGACGTACGGATAGGTGCCGTGGTCGATGTCCAGCAGCGTGCCCTGAGCCCCCTCGAAAAGGATGTTGCCGCCGCGCTTGTGGATCGTGTGCAGCATGTAGCCGACATCGGCGAGCATGGGCTTGAGCTGCTCGGCCACCTTCATCGCATGGTCGAAGATCGGCTGGAACACCAGCGGCTGCGCCTTCAGGTACCCCGTCAGCGCCACGTTGTGCAGCGCCAGCAGCTCGCGCAGCTTTGCGGCGAAACGATCGGGATGCTTGAGGTCCTGCACGCGCAACGCGCGGCGCGCCACCTTGTCCTCGTACGCGGGGCCGATGCCCTTGCCGGTGGTGCCGATCTTGCCGGCGCCGCTGGTCTCGCGCAGCGCCTCGCGCGCGCGGTCCACCTCCACGTGGAAGGGCAGGATCAGCGGGCACGACTCGCTGACGAACAGCCGCGAACGCACCTCCAGGCCGATGCCTTCCAGGCGCTCGATCTCCGCCAGCAGGTGCGTCGGGTCGACCACCACGCCGTTGCCGATGAAGCAGGCCACGCCATCGCGCATGATCCCCGACGGGATCAGCTGCAGCGCGGTCTTCACGCCCTTGATCACGAGCGTGTGGCCGGCGTTGTGCCCACCCTGGAAGCGCACCACGGCCTCGGCGTGGTCGGTGAGCCAGTCCACCACCTTGCCCTTGCCTTCATCGCCCCACTGCGTGCCGACGACCACCACGTTGTGGCCCGCGGCCGCGCTAGTCCGTTGCTGCATGTCTTGTGTCACTCGAAACTGCTGAAACTCGGGCAACGCACGCTCACAGCGCGCGCACCGCCCACTGATCGCCGACGGCGACCAGCTCGCGGTCGCACTCGAACTCCTGCCCTTCGTGTCCGTGGCCGGGCAGGATGCACACCACCGTCTCGCCCTGCTCGCGCAGCCGCCGCACCGCGGCGCGCAGCGCCGCATCCTCGGACCACGGCGCGCGAATCGCCGGCCGGCCGCCGCGCCCGGGCACGCGCTCGGCCAGTTCCTTCAGGTCGAGGCTGAAACCCACCGCGGGACGGTTGCGACCGAAGATCGCGCCGACCTCGTCGTAGCGGCCGCCGCGCGCGATCGCGTCGCTCGAGCCCCGGGCGTACACCGCGAAGCGGGCCCCGCTGTAGTAGGACGCCCCCCCCACGTCCGCGAGGTCGAAGCCCACCTTCACCTCCGGATGCGCATGGCGCGCGTGGCGTGCCAGCGTGGCGAGATCGTCCAGCGCGGCATGCACGAGCGGCAGGCGCGGCAGCACCTCACGCGCCCGCTCGATCACCGCCTCGCCGCCGTACAGCGCCGGCAGAGACATCAGCGCGGCGGCTTCGTCCGCCTTCAGCCCGGCGCAGAGCTCGCGCAGGGTGGACACGTCCTTGGTGGCCAGCGCCGCGTGGAAGTCGGCGTGCCGCGCGACGGGCGCGCCGGCCAGCAGGGCACGCACGATGCGCGCATCCGCCAGGTCGAGCGTCAGGCCGGACAGACCCGCGCCGCGCAGGCAGTCCAGTGCGAGGTCCTGCACCTCCAGGTCGGCCTCCAGGCCGGCGTGCCCGTAGATCTCGGCCCCGAACTGCAGCGGCTCGCGCGTGCCCTGCATGCCCGAGGGGCGCGTGTGCAGCACCGGCCCGCAGTAGCACAGGCGTGTCACGCCGGCGCGATTGAGCAGGTGGGCGTCGATGCGCGCCACCTGCGGCGTCGCATCGGCCCGCACACCCAGCGTGCGCCCGCTGAGCTGATCCACCAGCTTGAAGGTCTTCAGGTCCAGGTCGCGGCCGGTGCCGGAGAGCAGCGACTCGATGTGCTCCATCAGCGGCGGCATCACGAGCTCGCAGCCGAACGAGCGCGCCACGTCGAGCAGCCCGCGCCGCAGGTCTTCGATGTGTCTCGCCTGGGCGGGCAGGACGTCGGCGATGTGCTCGGGCAGCAGCCAAGCAGAGGACATGGGAAACCGGCGCGGGATTAAAAACCGCATTGTACCGGCCGCATCCCTGGCGGCCGGCTGACGCCGTGGCGCCTCAGCCCCAGAAGACGAGCAGCAGCAGCAGCCCCAGCAGCATGCTGGACAGGCCGAGGAAGCGGATCTGCCCGTCCGAGAGCCGGGTCGCCTGCTCGAACAGCCTGCGCCAGGCCGCGGGGCTGAAGAAGGGCAGCAGCCCCTCCAGCACCAGCATCAAGGCACAGGCGGCGAGCAGCAGGTCCCAGGCGCTCGCGCCCACCGGCAACTACTTCCTCGCCGGCGCGGGAGCCGCCGCCGGCAACGGCGCGCCCCGCATCGCGCGGAAGAACTCGCTGCTGGGATCGACCACCATCACGTCGTTCTTGCTGCGGAAGCTGGCGCGGTAGGCCTCCAGGCTGCGGTAGAACTCGGCGAACTGGGGATCGCGGCCGAAGGCCTCGGCGAAGATCGCCGACGCGCGGGCATCGCCCTCGCCCTTGACCTTCTGCGCATCGCGGTAGGCCTCGGCGATGATGATCTGGCGCTGCCGATCGGCATCGGCGCGGATCTTCTCGCCCTCGGCGCCGCCGGTGGAGCGCAGCTGGTTGGCGACCTGCTGCCGCTCCGAGCGCATGCGGCTGTAGATCGAGTCGGTGATGTTGGCGACGAAGTCGACTCGCTTGATGCGCACGTCGAGGATCTCCACGCCGAAAGACCTGGCGTCGTCGACCAGCCGGGCGCGCACGTCCTGCATGACCTTGTCGCGCTCCTTCGAGAGCACGCCACCGACGGTGCGCTTGGTGATCTCCTCGTTGAAGGCCGCGTGCACCACCGGCGCGAGCCGCGTCTCCAGGTTGCGGATGTCGGTGCCGTTGTTGCGGATGAACTGGCGCGGCTCGGACACGCGCCACTTCACCAGCCAGTCGATCACCAGGCTCTTCTTCTCGGCCGTGAAGATCGGCCTCACGTCCGGGCTGTCGAGCGTCTGGATGCGGCGGTCGAGAAAGACCACGTTCTGGAACGGCGGCGGCAGCTTGACCTTCAGGCCCGGTTCGGTGATCACTTCCTTGATCTCGCCGAGCGCGTACACCACGGCCACTTGGCGCTGGTCGACGACGAACAGCGTCGAGGTGGCCGCCATCAGCGCGATCAGCAGCGCGCCGACGATGAGTCCGATGCGATTCATGTTCTGGCTCTCCCCGTCCGCTCAGCGGCCTTCGCGGTCGCGGCTGCGCTGGCCGTCGCGCGAGCGCGAGTCGATGGTGGTGGCGCTGGTGCCCGCGGG